>NZ_LAJY01000351.1 GCF_000963705.1 Elstera litoralis
GCGCCCGGCGTTTCCGCCACGGCCAGCAGCACCTGCGCGAGATCGATTTTCAAAATCGGGATGCCGCCGCTTAACGCCACCGCTTTTTCGTAAGGTTCGCGCGCCTCCAAGGGGCGGCCATTCTCGAACAGCATCTGCCCCTTCAACTCCCAAAAGAACGGATCTTTCGGAAATTCGGCCAGCAAACCATCGATGGTGCGCAGCGCTTGATTGATGTCGGGCACGCGGTAATAAGCAATGGCGCGGGCGTAGCGCGCCTCCAAACTCGTATCGGTCGTCGGGTAGCGCTGAAACACGGTCGCCTGCGGCTCCAAAAAGCCGATTAGCTTGGCCTTAATGCGCTTATGGGCGGCGACGAACTCCGGCGCAACCGGCACGCTGCTGTAGGGCGATTTCGCCACATGGTTTCGCAGGGCTTCCACCCGCTCGCGCGAGAGCGGATGGGTGCGGGCGTAGGGGTCTTGCCGCTCCAACGCCAGATATTCTTGATTGGCGAGAAGCTCCATAAACTCCAAAAAACCGCGCGAGGATTGGCGGGTTTGATCGAGGAGCGCCATCCCGGCGACATCCGCCGAGGTTTCTTGCGTGCGGGTGAAGCTGAAGAGGTTCCGCATCGCAACCGACTGGCCGCCGCCCCCACCCCCCGACGGCGGTGTGCCGGTATTGGAATTCGGCACGGTGGAATCGCGGCTGCGCTGCGAGCCCACGACAATCATCGCCCCCATCGCCAGCACGCTTTCGAAGATCGAACCGATCATCGCCTCGCGCATCGCCCCCGGCAGTTTGGCGAGATGCCCGCCTTCGATGTGCCCGGTTTCATGGGCGATGACGCCCATCACCTGCCCGGCATTCTCGGCGCGCACCAGCAAACCCGTATTCAGAAACAGGTTTTGGCCGCCCGCAACGAAGGCATTTAGGCGGCGATCATTGACCAGCAGAATGCGCACCGCTTCGGGCCGCAAGCCCGCCGCTTCAAAAAGTGGCGTTGATAGAGCGCGGATGCTAGTTTCCACCTCCGCATCACGGACGAGGTTGAGGCCTTGCGCGTGGGCAGGGGAAATTCCCCCGGCCACCGTCAAGGTTCCAGCCAGACATCCGGCAATCAGTCGCTTCAGCAAAGGCGCGCGCTTGGTCATGATGATCCTAGGTAAGCTTCCCCAGTCGAAGCGTCAATTATACGGCACGCTTATTCTTTCCCTTGCGGTCCTCAGCGGCTGCGCCGAGACGCCGAAAAACCGCCGTTGGCTCGGCGGGCTACGTCAAGGGCTTCCTGGGCGGCGTCGCGGCGGACGAGCCGAACGCCGCCCTGGCGATGCGCGATATTCTATCGGCAGGCGGCACCGCCGTCGATGCCGCCGTAACCGGCGGCTTCATGCTGGGCGTCACCCTGCCATCGGTCGCGGGCCTATCGGGCGGCGGGGCGTGCCTCAGCTTCGATAGTCTGACGAAGAAGATCGAGACGATCAACTTCCTCCCCCGCACGGCCGCCCAGGGCGGTATGGGCATTCCGATGACGCCGCGCGGCCTCGCCCTGCTGCACAGCAAGGGCGGGCGCTTGCGCATCGAACAGACCATCGGCCCGGCGGAACAGGCCGCCCGCCTCGGCATTCCCCTGTCGCGCGCCTTTGCCGCCTATCTGAACATCCCCGGCGTCGCCCCGATGCTGGATGCGCAAACCCAAGCGCTCTATTTCGCTCCCGGCGGCTTCCCCCTGCCCGAAGGCACCCCCATTCGTCAGCCGGAACTGGCGAGCCTGCTCGCGCGCCTGCGTCTGGCCGGGATCGGCGATCTCTACACCGGCCTTGCCGCGCGCCAATTGGTCGAGGCCAGCAAAAGCGCGGGCGGCACACTGACGCCGGAAGATTTGCGCGCAGCCCTGCCGCTGCTGGAAGCGCCGCTGCAACAGGCGCTCGGCCTGCACGTCTTCGCCACGCCCGGCGGTGCCGTCGGCGGCGGCGTGGATTGCGGCGGATATTTTCGCCCAGCTCCAGCGTTTGGGTTTCGACAAGCTCTCGCCGCCCGACCGGCCCCAGCGTTTTGCCGAAGCCACGCGGCGCGCCATTGCCGCCTATGTGAAGCGCAGCCGGGGCGATGCCATCGCCGCCCCCGGAACCGACGCTCGGCGCAAGCCCTGCTCGCCGACTTCCGCCCCGGTCAGCCGACGCCCGACGCCGGGATTCCTC
>NZ_LAJY01000352.1 GCF_000963705.1 Elstera litoralis
CCTCCCCGTCCAACCGCTCCCCCCGGTTGGATTGGAGGGGCCGACGCCAAACCCTTGCCCGCCCGCGCGGCACGGCAACGCCCGACCTCAGGAACCTCTGATATGACGGAATTTTCCGCCTCAACCGCCTCCCGCACGGGGCCCGCGCGCGGCATCGCTTCGCCGCAAACCTGTATCGCCGGGCTGCTTCTCATCGCCTTGGCAGGCCTCGCCTTTTGGCTTACCGCCGATTTGCCGCGCGGAACCTTACGGTCGGCGGGTCCCGGTATGCTGCCGCAGGCCTTAACGGTGCTGATTGCCCTATCGGGTGTGATTTTAACGATCACCGGCGTCATGACGCGGGGTGCGGCGATGCCCCTCTGGTCGTTGCGCGGCCCGCTGTGCATCACGCTTGCCATCGCCTGTTTCGCGCTGACGATCAAACCGATGTCCTTGGGCAGCCTCACGACGCCGGAACTGGGGTTGGTCGTGGCGGGACCGCTGACGATTTTCCTCGGTGGCTATGCCGCGCCGGGCGCGCGGTTTCGGCCCTTACTGCTGCTGGCGCTCACCCTGACGCCCCTCTGCATGCTGCTGTTCGGCGATATGCTGAACCTGCCGATTCCGCTGTTGCCGCAAGCCCTGGCAGAAAGCCTGTTTGCGGATTGGAGCTATAAGGGCGCGCTTCGCCTCACCGCAGCCGCGCTGCTGAGCGCCGCGCTGGCCGTTTTTCTGCTGACCCGCAACTGGGAGGCCCGCTAGATGGTTGATCTTTTCTCCAACCTCGGCCTTGGGTTGAGCGTTGCGCTCTCGCTGCAAAATATCGCCCTCTGCTTTGTCGGTTGTCTCGTCGGAACCCTCGTTGGGATTTTGCCGGGCGTCGGGCCGATTGCTACCATCAGCATGCTGCTACCGATCACCTTCGGGCTCGACCCGGTCGGCGCGCTGATTATGCTCGCGGGCATTTATTACGGTGCGCAATATGGCGGCTCCACCACGGCGATTTTGGTGAATATTCCCGGCGAGGCGACTGCCGTCGTCACCACGCTCGACGGGCACCAAATGGCCCGCCAAGGGCGTGCCGGGGTCGCGCTGGGGATTGCGGCCATCGGCTCCTTCATCGCCGGGACTTTCGCAACCCTGCTGATTGCGGCGCTCGGCGCACCGCTGACGAAATTAGCGCTGGTGTTCGGCCCCTCCGAATATTTCGCCCTCATGCTGATGGGCCTCGTCTTCGCCGTCGTGCTGGCCCACGGCTCGATTCTGAAGGCCATCGCCATGATCCTCGTCGGCACATTGCTTTCGACCGTGGGAACCGATCTCGGCACCGGCCAGGAACGCCTGACGCTGGGGCTGGAGTTTCTCTCGGACGGGATCGATTTTGCCGTGCTCGCTATGGGCATTTTCGGGATTGCCGAAATTCTGCGCAACCTCGATGCAGTGGAAAACCGCGATGTCGTGCGCGGTACCATCGGCCGTCTTCTCCCCTCGAAAGCCGATCTGAAGCAGTCTGCCGCCCCGATTGCGCGCGGCACGCTGATCGGCTCGATCCTGGGATTATTGCCCGGCAATGGCGCCGTGCTGGGGCCGTTCGCCACCTATTCGATGGAAAAGAAGCTGGCAAAAGACCCAAGCCGTTTCGGTAAAGGCGCAATTGAAGGCGTCGCAGGGCCGGAAGCGGCCAATAATGCCGGAGCCCAAACCTCCTTTATTCCTCTGCTGACGCTGGGAATTCCACCGAATGCGGTTATGGCCCTGATGGTAGGTGCGATGACCATTCACGGTATCATCCCCGGCCCACTGGTGATGACGCGTACCCCCGATTTGTTCTGGGGCATGATCGCCTCGATGTGGATCGGCAATCTGCTGCTGCTCATCATCAATCTACCGATGATCGGCCTCTGGGTACGATTGCTG
>NZ_LAJY01000353.1 GCF_000963705.1 Elstera litoralis
TCGTCAACTTCTGTTCTTCCGAAACGCGCACGGCTTCGGCCATGATCCTGCCGAGAACGTAGAGCAGAAGCCCGAAGAGCAGAAAGATAAAATCGGGCTCGGTACTAAGGTCATCGATCCCGACTTCCCCAATCGCCCAAAGCGCCGTGCTCAAGAGCATTTCACTCAATGGATTGCCGATCCACCAGATCAGCACGAGCTTACCAATCCAAGTCAATTGCTGCGCCGCGCGCGGCTCGAATACCCGCCCCGCCCGATACTCGGCCAGCAAAACCCGCACCTGACCTAAGGAATAGAACAGCGCCGCTGCGGTAAGCAGTACGCCCACCGCAATGAGGCTCTTCCCCGTCCAACTCAGAACCGGCAAGACGCCAGGGGAACATTTGTCCTGAAGTTCCGGTAGCCGATGCTCCATCACCCAATAGGTGAAACCGATCATCCACACCGGCCAACCCCACATGAGCAGGGTGACGACGCAATGGGCACGGTGCGCCAAGCGGGTAAGGCTCTCGGGGGGAGAAGAGTTCATAGTTAGGATACCTTGTTTCAACATCCCCACGTTAGCGGTGAAATTCTCGTTTATCAATCTTTTTTTCATGAAAAACATGAAATAAGCCACGCCGCACGGGACTCTGCTCCGCCGATTGTGGTCAACCGCGCTTTCCTGTAACCGCCGCTTGTGGTTTGCTAGAAATGGAACCGCGACGATTAAAGCGCGCGAAAAACGGATAAGGGAGACGGTCATGGCGCGGGTAGCATTAGTAACGGGGGGAACCCGAGGGATTGGCGCGGCGATTGCCAAGGCGCTGAAAGCGGCAGGCTATGAGGTTGCTGTAACCTATAGTGGCAATGACGAGGCGGCGGCGAAGTTCACTGCCGAAACCGGCATTCTGGCCGAAAAATGGAACGCCGCCGATTTCGAAGCTTGCAAGGCGGGCGTCGCACGCGTCGAAGCGGCCTTGGGGCCGGTCGATATTCTGGTGAATAACGCGGGCATTACCCGCGATACCACGTTCCACCGCATGACCGAACAGCAGTGGGATGATGTTATCACCACCAACCTCAAGTCGTGCTTCACCATGACCCGCTCGGTCTATGAAGGCATGCGCGAGCGCAACTTTGGCCGCATCGTCCAGATCAGCTCGGTCAACGGTCAGCGCGGCCAATATGGTCAGGTGAATTACTGCGCGGCGAAAGCCGGGATGATCGGCTTCACCAAGGCACTCGCCTTCGAAGGCGCGGCCAAGGGCATCACCGCCAACTGCGTCGCCCCCGGCTATGTCGATACCGATATGGTCGCCGCTGTGCCGGAAGACGTGCTGAAAAAGATCATCGCCACCATCCCGGTTGGGCGGTTGGGCTTTGCCAATGATATCGCCCGAACGGTGCTGTTCCTGGTGGGGGACGATGCGAGCTTCGTGACCGGCGCGACGATCTCAGTCAACGGCGGGCAATATATGGTGGCGTAAGCTGCCGAAACCTGCTGGAATTAGCGTGTTTTGGGGGGAGGCTTCGGCCTCCCTCTTTTTATGGGGATTTGGATGTGATGGCGGGGTCTTCGGTCGGCGCGGCGACGCTTTTGGGGAGCGTCGCGATTCTTCTCTGGGGCAGCCTCGCGCTGCTGACGACCCTTGCGGGGCCGGTGCCGCCGTTTTTGCTGACCGCCATTACCTTCGGCCTCGCTGGGATCGTCGGAACGGGATTCATTCTGCTGCGCGGAACGGCGGGACGAAAGGCGGTTGCGGCCTGGGCGAAACAATCCCCGCGCGCCTGGGCCATCGGCGTCGGCGGGCTGTTCGGTTATCATTTGCTGTTCTTCGTCGCCTTACGCGCTGCCCCCGCCGTACAGGCCAATCTGATTAATTATCTCTGGCCACTGTGCATTGTCGTTTTCTCGGCGTTTTTGCCGGGCGAGCGCCTGCGCTGGTTCCATTGCCTCGGCGGACTGTTGGGGTTGGCGGGCACCATACTGCTGGTCGGCGGACCGGCACTCGCCGTCCAGATCGAGTTCCTGCCCGGCTATCTTGCCGCCTTAGGGGCCGCGCTGTGCTGGGGCGGCTATTCGGTGCTCTCCCGGCGCTATTGCGCGGCTGTGCCAACCGATTTCGTCGCGGCGCTCTGCCTCGTCACCGCCCTGCTGGCCGGGTTCTGTCATCTTGTGCTAGAGGCGGTCTACATCCCCAATGCGCAAGATTGGCTGGTGATGGCGATTATGGGGGCGGGGCCGCTGGGTGCCGCTTTTTTTCTTTTGGGATATCGGCATTAAGCGCGGCCTGCTGCGCGCGTTGGGGGCTGCATCCTACGCCACGCCGCTGCTCTCGACCCTCGGGCTGTACCTGGGCGGGCGGGCGCAGATCACGCTCGACGTTTTATTGGCGGCGCTCTTGATCGTCGGCGGCGCGGTGCTGGCGGGCAGCGATGCGCTGCGGGGCCGGAAAGCGGCACCCTAAATAGAATGGGCCGCTCGGCGTGCGAGCGGCCCTTTCCCGTCCGATGGGATGGGGAAACTCAGACTGCTTCGGACCTCCGAAAGCAAAAGGTGTCCCCGTCAGTGCGGGCAGGCCTTAAGACACAAGATCCTGCCAGACTGTAAATCCCTTGGTGGGTAGACACAGGATCACCTCCTTTCGGTTGTCAGTGAGAAACAACGAGACCGAGTCTAACCAACCGAGGACTCCAGCGCAACAGCGCTTCCCTTTAACGTTTCGTGACAAGGCCGACTCGCGCGGGTAATACGCATCAGCCCAGACGCGCGCCTCAGGCTATCGCCAAGCGCGGGCGGTTGCGCTAGTGTGGGGCCGTTAAGGTTTCAGGCAGCAGCGCTAGGCAGAGAAATGGCAATCGACGATACCCTCGAACAGCATATCCGCGCCGAATTCATCGACGAAGCGCGCGACATCACGAATGAAATCGACGTGATGCTGGGCAACGTCCGCTCGGATCTCGTGCCGCAGGCCGAGGCCATTCAGGCCATGCGCCGCCATTTCCATAATCTGCGCATCGGCGCGCGCTCGGTCGGGCTCACCGCCGCCGATGTGATTTTGCACCAGATGGCCGATTATATAGAGGGCGTCGATCAGATCGGCGACCGCGAGTTGGATGGGTTGCAGGCCTTCACCGACCTGCTACGCCTCACCCTCGATACCAAGCAAGACGAAAGCCCCGCCCCGTCCTTGCGCGAAGTCGTGCGGCAACTGCCGACCGTGCGCACGTTTGATGTGAATGATATCAAACTGCTCGATATCGTTATTCTTCTCGTCTCGCCGCAGCGCTCCGCCGGGCGCATTGTAGAGCGGGAATTGACGGCCTGCGGCTACCGGGTGGTGAACGTCAGCAAAAGTTTCGAAGCCTTGGAAATGGCCGTGCGCCTGAAGCCCGATCTGGTCATCGCCTCGGCCATGCTCGATGAGATTACCGGGATCGATCTCGCCTGCGCGATTTTGAATATGCCCTCGACGCAAGATATTCCGTTTGCGCTGCTGACCAGTTTCGGCTGGGGCGATCCCTCCTTGGAAGGGCTGCCGACGCGCGCCGCGATTATCCGCAAGGGCAGCCATTTCGGCGATGATCTGGCCGAAGCCCTATCGCGGTTTTCCATTACCTAAATGGCCGCGTCGCCGGGTTTCGCCAGCCTAACAGCGGCGGCGTGCGCGGTCCTAACCGCCGCCGATCCGGTCGAGAAAATCTGCCTGACGCGCGCCGCCGCGCAGGCTTGGGCCGAGGGTAGCTTGCGGTTGGCGGTATCGATACGATGCCCGATCGGCCCGCCCGCCCGGACGCGCCGATTCTCGTCTCCCCCAGTGCCATGCCGCACCGGCGGTTGACGCGCGGGGTGCGCGGGCGCGTGACCCTTCTGCACGCCCTTGCCCATATCGAGCTGAATGCCATCGATCTCGCCTGGGATATCGTCGCGCGGTTCTCATCCCAGTTTCCTCCCGCTTTTGCCGCCGATTGGCTGAAGGTTGCCGCAGAAGAAGCCGAACATTTCGCGCTGCTCGCCGCCCGCTTGGCCGATCTCGGCGCGGCCTATGGTGATCTGCCCGCCCATGACGGCTTGTGGCAATCGTCGCAGGAAACGGCGGGCGATGCGCTGGCGCGGCTCGCGGTTATTCCGATGGTCCACGAAGCGCGCGGGCTGGATGTGACGCCGATGATGATCGGCAAGCTCCGCGCGGTCGAAGATGAAGCTTCCGCCGAGGTGCTGGAGCGCATCTACCGGGATGAAATCGGGCATGTCGCCATCGGCAACCGCTGGTTCCTGTGGCTCGCCGCCGAACGCGGCCTGGACGATCCGCGCGCCGCGTGGCAAAGCCTCGTCCGCCGGCATTTCCGGGGGGCGCTGAAGCCGCCTTTCAATGATGCGGCGCGCAGCACGGCCGGCTTCCCCGGCGATTGGTACGCCCCGCTGGCCCCCGATGCCGCATGACGATCTTAACGATCACCTGACCGAGGGCGAGAGCGCCCGGTTTTGGCGCGTGCCGGAGGGCGATACCGAAGTGCTGCTGGCGCGCTTCCGCCGCCATCGTTTCGCGCCCCATACTCACGACCGTTATGTGTTCGGCGTCATCACCGGCGGGGTCGAGGGGTTTCACTCCGGCGGCACGCGCCATTACGCGACGCCGGGCACGCTCGCCCTTGTGCAGCCGGGCGACGTTCACGATGGTTATGCCGCCGTGGAAGAGGGCTGGGCCTATCGGATGCTCTACATCGATCCGGCGCTGATGCTGCGCGCGGCGGCGGCCAGCGGGTTTCGCCCCTCCGACGGTTTGCCGAATTTCCGCGATACGCTGCTGCAAGACCCGGCACTCGCCGCCCTCTGTGCCGGGGTGTTCGAACAATTGGCCGAGGGCGAAGCGCTGGAACGGGAAACCACCCTGCTGTCGGTCCTCGCAGCCCTGATCCAGCGCCATAGTATCGGTCGGGCCGGGCGCGACCTGCGCCGGGAGCCGCCGCCGACCCTCCCCGCGATCCGCCGCGCCGCCGAACGCTTGCAGGACGATCCCGCCGCGTCGGTGTCGCTCGACCAACTCGGTGCCGAAACCGGCCTGAGTGCCTTTCAACTCATTCGGGGATTCCGCGCCGCCTACGGTATTCCACCCCACGCCTTCCAAAAACTCGCACGCTTGGCCCTGGCCGAACAAGCGCTCCGCCAGGGCCAAGCGATTGCCGAGGTGGCCGCCGATTGCGGCTTTTCCGACCAAGCCCATCTAACCCGCGCCTTCAAAAGCTTTCGGGGCGTCACACCCGGCCAGTTTCGCGCCCGGCCATAAAAACCCCCTTCCGGCCAAAGCCGAAAGGGGGTGCCCAAGGGGGGAGGAACTAGAGCCGATTCCGATGTGTCGGAACGGCCCTAGGGTCGCTTATGGTGGTGTTTTTAGAACTTGTAGCGCAGCGCCATCGACAGAATATCGACCGACCCATCGGTCATGCTCGCCCGCGTCGTCGCGCCGGTGCTGGACGTTTGATTGATCTTCACATCTTCAACGAAGATATGGGCATAGGCCGCATCGATGGAGATATTACTGGTCAGATCATAGCTCGCGCCGACCGAGACCCAAATACGGTCGCCATCGGGCACGCGCGTGGAGCGATGCTTGTCGGTCACCGGCGTGCGGTCGAACTGCGTCCCGGCGCGCAAAATCAGCGCATCGGACCATTTGTAGTTAAAGCCGAGCGCCAGCGAGTAACTATTCTCATAGTCTTGCTGCTCAACCGTAACCGTCGTGCCGTTCGACTTAATGTCGATCTTATCGAAATTGCTCCAGTGGAAATAATTGGCCTGCGCCAGCAATTCCCACTTCGGCGTTACGCGCCACGCCGCGCCAAGGCCGATGATATCCGGCGTCGTTACCGAGATTTCGGCAGGGCCGGAGCGGCTGTTCGTCGCGCCGCGCTGAATGGCGAAATCGCCTTCCACCGTGTGCTTAATGCGGCTGCGGTAGGTGAGGCCCAAGGTCAGCTCGTCGACCGGCTTCCAGGTCAAGCCCAGGTTTGCCCCGACGGCATAACCATCGGCATCGACCTGGAACAGGCTATCCGTATTCGAATTATACAGGCCGCCAACGCCGCCGACGGAGCCGATAAAGGCTTGGGTTTGCGCCGCGCTCAGGCCTTGAAGGCCCGCAATCGCGGGAACGGCCCCGGTCAGAACCGTGCGGGCGCGCTGAATATCGATACCGCCGCCAACCGAGAACTTCGGCGAAACCTTATACGCGCCGACCAAGCTAATGTTGATCGTTTCCAGTTTCGACTTTTGCGAATTATAGCGGCCGAACCAACCTTGATCGTATTTACCGACCAGCCCGAACGGTGCATTCACCCCCACACCGAGACGCACATCGTCGTTCACCACCCAAACGCCGTACATGGCCGGAACGAGGGCCGGGGAGTTGGCGTCATCGCCGTCCGTCCCCGTGATCGGCACCGTGGCCCCACCCAGGGCGGCGGGCAAGCGCGCCGACGAGCCCTCATTGCTCAGCTTGGAGCCCAGTAGCAGCAGGCTCCCCCCAGCGGAAAACTGCGAGCGGGTGAGGTTCGTCATGCCCGCCGGATTGGTGAACACGGTCGACGCATCGAAGCCCGTCGCATTCTGGCCCGCATTGGACGCGCCAAGGCCGGAGATGCTTTGTTCTTGAATGTAAAACGAGCCTGCCCAGGCACTCGGGGCCAGCACGATAGCCGTGAGGGCCAGCAGCGCGGAAGTCCGGCTGATTGGAGAACGCTTCATCATTTCCTCCCAGATTTTTATATTGTTGTTTCTTAAGTACCATGCCCTTTACGTTATGGGAAACGAGCAAACTGGCTCGAAATGACGCAGATTACAGTTTTCAGCACCCCGTTACCGAAATGACACAGAGTCGCTTTTACGACTCGGATGCCATTCCGAACGCGTAATCGCGCGTCACCTGCGCAACCCGGGTGACATACCCCTTATACCAGCGCTCTTTCCCCAGCCGTTGCGCAATCACATGCGCAGCGACGGCTTTCCACGCCACCATATCGGCCTCGGTCTGCCAATAGGAAACCGT
>NZ_LAJY01000354.1 GCF_000963705.1 Elstera litoralis
ATTGGTTCTGCTGATTAAAGGTGTTGATCGAATTTTCGATCATCAGCAAATACCCGCCGGGCTTTAGCTTCGCCGCCATTTTCGAAATGATGCGCTGCTGATTTTCGAGCGGCTTCACATTGATTAGGAAGCGGTCGGTGAAGACGATGTCATAGCTGTCGCGTAGGCCGGGGATCGTATCGAGCGCCACGCCTTCGCCGTGAAAAAAGCGTACCCGATCGCGGACGGCGGCATCCTGGCTTCCAAGTGTTTCTTGCGCCGAGGCGATCATCTCCGCTGCCGCATCGACCCCGTCGAAACTGAGATCGGGAAAATGTTTGGCCAGCGGAAGGACATTTAGGCCCACGCCGCAGCCGACTTCTAAAATATCGGCTTTTCTTTCGCCGAGGATCGACTGGAAATGCCGCGTGAAGGCGTCGAGTTCCAGGAACTTGACGGTTGGCGTCTTGGTGGTGGCGCGCAGGGCCGTGCCGTAGGCCTCCGCCCAATCGGTCCAATGTTCGAAAACGGCTTTGTTCGTCATATCCGACCTTCCTCACGCTTCGCGGGTTTCGACAGCGACAATGAGGGGAGTCGGTGATCTTTTTTCAAGGGGAAACACCATGCTTCAAAAGCAAGCTCCGGCCGCCTTCGCGGCGGGGGTGGCGGCCGAAGGGCGCATCGAGGGTTATGGCACGGTCTTCGATGTGCCGGACCTTGAGGGCGATATCATCGCGCCCGGCGCTTTCGCCGCGAGTCTTGAGCGTCACCGGCAGGCGGGCAGCGCGCCACGCCTGCTGTGGCAGCATGATCCGACCCAGCCCATCGGGCGCTGGGTGGAGGTGCGCGAAGATGCGCGGGGCCTGCGATTGACCGGGCAACTCGCGCTCGAAACCCAAGTCGGGCGTGAGGCTCACGCCCTGCTGAAACAGGGGGCGCTCGATGGGCTGTCCTTAGGCTTTCTCATCCGCCGGGCCGAATCCGCAGGCGCGGGGCAGCGGCGGATTTTGGAAGCCGAACTGCTCGAATGCAGCCCCGTTACCTTTCCGTGCCATCCGCAAGCGCGGGTGCTCACGGTGAAAACTTACCCCTCTTATAAGGAACAAAACATGACCGATTTGATTGAACCGGCCCTGGCATCGCTCGCGGCCGATCTCGCTACCTTGAAACAGCGCACCGACGCGCTCGATACCGCCGTGCGCCGCGCCGCGGTGCAGCCCCAGGGACAATTCCAGGGAGGTGACGCTCCCGCCCACGGCATTGGCCGCCTGCTGCGCGCGCTTGCGGGCGGGCGCGGCGATCCCGCGCGGGCGGCGGAGTTCGCCGCGAAAACCTGGAACGACGGCTATACGGCGAAAGCCTTGGCGGCGGGTGTTGGCGCTGCGGGTGGCTATCTGGTCCCCGAAATCCAGGCCCAGGAAGTGATCGAGCTTTTGCGCAAAGCTTCCGCCGTCCGCCGTCTCGGGCCGACGTTGGTGCCGATGCCGCACGGCACTTTGCTGATGGCGAAGCTCACCGGCGGCGCGCAGGCCGAGTATCTGGGTGAGAATACCGCCATCACCCCGTCGGTGCCGAGCTTCGGGCAAGTGCGGCTGACGGCGCGCAAACTGGCGGCGTTGGTGCCGATTTCGAACGACCTCATCCGCTACTCCGCCCCGGCGGCCGACCAAGTGGTGCGCGACGATCTGGTGACGGCGCTGGCCGAACGGGAAGACCTCGCCTTCCTCTATGGCAATCCCACCGGCACGGGCAACGACCCGAAGGGTATCCGTCATTGGGTGCTTCCCGCCCAGGAAATCGCCTCCAGCGGGGCCACGGTCGCGGCGATGGTTGCGGATTTGGCGAATATGGTGCTGGCGCTTCAGGAAGGCAAAGCCCGCATGCTGCGCCCGGCCTGGATCATGGCTCCGCGCACGCTGCAAGCGCTGATGGCGGTGCGCGACGGTTCGGGGCATTTCGTCTTCCGGCCCGAGCTTCAGAACGGCACGCTGAACGGGTTCCCGGTGGCAACGTCGCTGCATATTCCGACCGCGCCTGCTTCGGAAATTCTGCTGGTCGATATGGCCGACGTGCTGATTGGCGAGGCCACCGGCCTCTTGATCGATGCGTCCGGCGAGGCGGCTTACCCCTCGGGTGGCAGCGTTATCCCGGCCTTTGGGCTCGATCAAACCATCATCCGCTGCGTCACCGCCCATGATCTCGTGCTGCGTCACGAGGCGGCGGTCGCGGTGCTCACGGGCGTTACTTGGACGCCGTAGGGGGAAATCTCATGCTCACAACCCTGATCCCTCCCGTCGCCGAACCGCTGACCGTGGCGGAGGTGGCGGATTTTCTGCGGCTTCCGATTTCGGAGCCGCCCGCAACCGAACCCGATGAAGCGCCACTGCTGGCGGCGCTGATCGCCTCCGCCCGGCAAGTGTGCGAACAGGCCCTGCGCCGTCGCCTGCTGCCGCAAACCCTCGGCCTCACCGTCGATTATCTGCCCGATGTTCTGCGCTTGCCTTGCGGGCCGATCCGGGCGGTGCTGGCGGTGGAGCAGCGGGACGTGAGCGGCGGGATCAGTTTGATTCCGTCCGACCGCTATATCGTTTCCGGCACGCGGATGGCCCCGATCACTGTGTGACCGGAGCCGAGCATTCCCATCGGCGGTTTCCGCATCGTCTATGAAACCGGCCTCGCCGATACGCCCGAGGCGGTTCCCGCCGCGCTGCGTCAAGGTATGCTGATGCTCATTGCCCATTGGTATGAGCGGCGCGAGGCGGTGCCGACCGATAGCGTGCAACCGCTGCCCTTCGGCGTTGCCGCGCTCTGGCATCCGTTTCGGGTGTTCCGGCTATGAGCGGCATGGCCCCGCCGGAGTTAAAGCGAGGGGAGCTTCCACCCGCCGTGGTGACGGCCCCCGAAATCGGCGCGCTGCGCGAGCGCTTCTTCGTTCAGCGCGCCAAAGACACGCCGAGCCCCGACGGCGGCTTAACCCGCAGCTATTCGACCCTCGCCCTCATCTGGGCCTCGGTCGAAAACCTCGCGGGGCACGCCACCCTCTTCGGGCGCGACGTTGCGGCGGAAACCGGGCGCGAAACCCCGCAAATCCGCCTGCTCACCCGCTACTCCCTGTTCCTCGCCGAGGCCGACCAGATCGACACGATCCTCTATTGGCGGCGGCGGCGGGAACGCTGGCGCATTTGTAGCGTCGCCGATCTCGCCCACCGCAACCGCTTCCTCTCCCTCGACTGCACGCTGCTGGACCGGGTTCCGCCGTCCACGCCGTGAGGCTGGAGAGGGGAGTATGGAGGCGCTGCCTCCAAACCTCCGATCAAGGGGCGTGCCCCTTGATAATCCCATTTCCTGTCGAGGAAATCTCCCATGCTGACTGAAATCATCCAGCGTCTCCGCGCCATCGCGGATCCGTTCGCCGCGCGCGTGGCCGGGGCGGCGACGGTGGAGGCGGCGCTCACGCAAACGCTGACCGAATTTCCGGCGGCGTTTTGTGGTTCCGCTCGACGATAAGGCCGAACCCAATCGGGCCGATGAAAACCTATTGCAGGTTTTGCATCAACGGATTGGCGTTGTCGCGGCGCTCGATGCCTCGGCAGACCCGCGCGGCCAAGCGGCGGCAGAAGCCGCGATGACGATCGTTCGCCGGGCGCTGTGGTACGCGCTGCTCGCCTGGGCACCGGATAATTGCTCGGAGCCGATGGCGTACCACGGGGCGCGAATCGTCCGGCTCGATCAGGCGCGCCTGTGGGTGCTGTTCGAGTTCGACGCGCCGCTGCTGCTGTCGGAATCCCGCGCGGCGGAGGAGGATCTGCCACCCTTCACCCTATTCGCGCCGGAATATGTGCTGCCAACCAGCAGCCTGCCGCCGCCCGCCGACGATCTCCCGCTTCCGCCGCTCCATCCGCCGGTGCCGCCCTTCGGCCCCGGCCATTTCTAACTTTAGGAGACACCCATGTTCGTGATTCCCGCCCCGGCAGGTGCCGACCTGCCCGGAACCCATTTGCGCGTCCTCGATCCCGATACCGGCCGTGCGCTGCCGGAAACCGGGGCTGAGGTGCCCGCCACCCCCTATTGGCTGCGCCGTTTGGCAGAGGGCGACGTGATCGTTCCGGCTCCCGCGCGCCCCCGCAAATCTGCCCAGGAGTAGGCTTTTATGATCGTCTTCAACGATATTCCGAATTCTATTCGGACGCCCTTCACCTATATCGAGTTCGACGCCAGCAAGGCGGGCGGCGGCTTGCCGCAGTTCCCGACGAAACTGCTGGTGATCGGCCAGCGGCTCTCGACGGGCACCTATCCGGCTTTGGTGCCGCAGCTCATCACCAGTTCCGATCAGGCGCGCATCGGCTTCGGCGCGGGCTCGCAACTGCATCACATGATCCAGCGCGTGCGCGACAATAACGCCTATACCGAAACCTACGCCATCGGCGTCGACGATCTCGCCGCCGGGGTAAAAGCCGCCTGGACGATCGATCTGACCGGCACGGTGCCGACCGAAAGCGGGCTTCTGTCGCTCTATATCGGTGGGCGGCGCGTGCAGTCCCGCGTGAAGCCGGGGGAGACGGCGGATGTCGTCGCCACCAACCTGCTGACCGCGATCACTCTCGACGCCGATCTGCCGGTGACGGCAACGCGGACGGGCGCGGTCGTGAGCCTGACGGCGGTGAATGCCGGGGAGGGCGGCAATGAAATCGATCTGCGCGCCGCCTATTATCCCGGCGAGCGCCTGCCGGGCGGCGTTGCAATCACTATCACCCAAACGGTCGTCGGCGCGGGTAACCCCGATCTCAATACCGTTCTCGCGGCCATCGGCGGGGAGCATTACGAGTTCCTCATCAGCCCCTGGACCGATCCCGCCAATATGGCGGTGCTGGACGATTGGCTGCTGACCGTCTCCGGCCCGACGGTGATGCGCGAAGCCATCGCCTTCACGGCGCGGCGCGGCACGCTGGCGCAGCTTTCCACTTGGGGGAGCACGCGGAACAATCAGTTTGTGAGCTGCCTTGGCTTCAATAAATCCCCGAGCCCGGCGTATGAATGGGCGGCGGCCTATGGCGCGGTTGCGGCGTTCCATCTGCCGATTGATCCCGCCCGCCCGATTCATACGCTCGCCCTGAAAGGCCTGTTGCCGCCCATCTCCGGCGACCGCTTCCGCCAGGACGAGCAGAATATTCTGCTCTATGACGGGATTGCCACCTTCATGGTCAGCGGCGACGGGCGCGTGCAGATCCAGCGCGAAATCACCACTTACCAGAAGAACGCCTGGGGCCAGCAGGACGCCGCGTGGCTGGACGTGCAAACGCCCGCCACCCTCTCGTTCTTGCGCAAAGACATCCGCTTCCTCATCGAAAGCAAATTCCCGCGCCATAAGCTTGCCGATAACGGCACGCGCATTCTGGCGGGCCAGCCCATCGTAACGCCCGACCTGCTGAAAGACGAGCTGATCGCCCGCGCCCTGCTGTGGGAAGCGCTCGGCCTCGTCGAGAATATCGACCTGTTCAAGCGCGAGATCGTTGTCGAGCGCGACGCCGCCGACCGCAACCGCGTCAACGCCCTCATCCCCACCAACCTCGTCAACCAGTTCCGCGTGTTTGCGGGGCAGTTGCAGTTCATTATTTAAGGGAGATCCCTCATGGCTAATGTTTGCGGCGACCGCGTTCTTGGCAAAGCCCGGGTAACGGTCGATGGCGAGGTGCTGCGTACCGAAAAAAGCGTGTCGCTCACCCTTGCGGGCGACGAAATCAAGGAAGTCGAAGGCGATTACGAAACCGGCTTTACCGCCGAATTCAAAGCCGCCGAACTCACCTGCAAGCTGATGGTGAAGCCGGGCGATAGCGTTGCCCGGTTCGTCGGCATGTGCGGCGTCACCGTGGTAGCCGAATTCGATACCGGCCAGCGCTTCATTCTGTCCGAAGCCCGCCAAAACTCCCGCCCGAAAATTACCGGGAAGGACGGCGGCCAGGTCGAACTGAAGTTCACCGCCACCAAGTGCGAAGAAATTATCGCCTAACTTTTGGCCCTCGGTTCGATGTGAACCGGGGGCTTTTTTTCAATTTTTCCCACGTACCGGAGGTGTTTATGGCGACCGTTATTCCCGAAATCGATCTGTTCAGCCAGGCCCTGCGCCGCGCCACCCGCGACGTGGAAGCCTTCCAGCAAACCCTCGCCCAAACCCCGGCGGCGAGCGCACGGGCGGCGCTGACCGCCGAGCCGGAGGGGGGTAAGATTGAGCCCGCCGTGTTTCGCCCCCCGGCTGCGGCAGGGCAGGCGGGGGCAATGGTCCTGGATGCAAAGGGGGCGGGTGCCATTGAAATCATTCAGGATATCTGGGGTGCAGCCAAAGAATTTTATGCAACAATGGATGCCTGGGCCAAAAGCACCGCCAAGTATCAGGCGGAGGTGGAGAAACTCCAACATCAAATGGGGGCTTCCGCCACGCAGGCAGGCAAATTCGGGCAGGGAATGCTGGAGCGGTCGCAGGCGTTGCTGCAATCGCCGTCTACTCTGGTCGATGTGTTTGGAAAGGTCGGCACACTCGATCTTGATAAGGGTGTCGATAAGGGCGATCTCGCCAAGCGCACCAATGCCCAGGAAGTCACCAACGCGATTGCCCAAATAGCCTACGTTCGCGGCATCCCGGCGGGCGATCTGGCTGATGTGGTCACACCGCTGCTGCGCCCGGTGCAAGAGAATATGGCGGAGGTTCGGGTTCGCCTTGCTCAATTCTATAACGTCACCAATGACGCGCCCCTGCCCGAAGCAATGATGAAAAGCAGCTTCGCCCCGGTGGTGAACCGGCTGGAGCAATTCGGTGTCGCGCCTGAACAATCCATCGGCAGCGCCGCCAGCCTGCTGGAAATCGCTAAACTCCGGGCGAGCGACCCCGCCCAGGCGGTGAAAGCGACCGAAGAGCTGTTCGCGCAGTTCAACGATGCCGATGTGCGGAAGAGTTTTCAAGAAAAGGGCGTCGATATTGCCGCGCTGCGTCAGCAAGCAAAAACCTTGAATCAAGACCCGCTGCAACTGATTGCGGAGGCGATTCAGAAAGGACAATTTAATCTAAAAGATCTAGATTTTGACCTAAAATCGATCATGAAAGAAAAACAGTCAGCAGTTTTGCTTTCCGATCTTGTGAAGCAGAAGGACGACTATGTTAAGGGC
>NZ_LAJY01000355.1 GCF_000963705.1 Elstera litoralis
AACCGCCCCAAGTGTGACGGCGCGCAGGCGATAGGGTTCAACTCCCGGCAGGAAGGCGAGAATCGGGGCTGGGCCGCTGGCTTGCGTAAGGGTTTCCCACGCGCCGCCGGTAGCATTCTGCCGCTCTAAGCTCAGCAGCAGTTCCGAGCCCAAACCGGCTTCGATCAGCGTTAGGCCTTGCCCGGCGGCCAGAGAGAGCGGCAGCAGGGTTTGCGCGCCGGCCAGCGTCCGCGTTTCGGCTTTCCCAACCGTCAGCGCCACCGGGGCGGCGATCGTTTCCGGCAGATAGGTGAGGCTCAGTTCCACCGCCCCCGCCGCGAGGCGCTCCAATGGCGTTAAACCGGGGTCGGGCACCGGCGCGCTCGGTTCTTCTCTTTCTTCCGAAACCTCCGCCTCGCCCTCGCCTTCATAGGACTCGCCCTCGCCCGTATCGTCTGAGGCGGTTGACGCCTCCCCGTTCACGACGCCCGCCGGCGGCGCGGTAACGGGTTCGACCGAAAGACTATAGCTTCCGGCAGCTAGCGCGCGGACGATGACGAAATTCCAGTCGTTCTGCCGGTCGTCGGCCTGAGCAATGATGCGATTATCGGCATCGCGCAACACGGCTTTAACGTCTTTCGTACCGAAGGAGGCGAGGCGCACGGTTTGCGGCGCATCGAGCGTAAAGCTTTGGCGCGTCGGCAGCGTCACTAGGCGCGGCTGATCGGGCAAAAGCTGTTCGGTTGCGCTAGTCAGCCGATAGCCGAGGCGGTTATTCCGCGCCAGCGCCGTCAGCGACAGGCGGTAGCGCCCGCCCGCGACGGTTTGATCGAAGGGCACGGCATTGCTCACCGCGCCAACCGCCGTCCAGCCCCCGGATTCCGCGCGCTGAAGTTGGCCGACCATCCCTTCCGTCAGCCCCAGCGTAAGGCGCGTCGGCCCCGGCAGGGCGAAGTCCCATTGATCGGGCACGCGCGGTTGATCGGGCTGATCGGGTTCGAGCCAGCGGAACGCCTGCACGCTATTCAACGCCAACGGATGCGGGCCGTGCCCCTGCGGCGGCAGGCTTTCCCCAAGCTCCGGCGTGAGGCGCACCAGCGCGCGCGTTGCCAGCGCGGGCGGCAGCAACACGAGCCGATAACCGCCTGCGGCCAGCGCGACGGTCAGTTTCGAGCCCGCCTCGCCAAACGGCTCGGGCTGATGGGCGAGCGGCAGAATCGGCCAGCCCTCGGCATCTTCCAACCGAAAGCCGATGGATTGCGCCAAACTCAAGACTTGCAGCGTATAGCGGCCCGCCCGTTCCAGCGTGAACGGCAGAATCGCCCCGGTGCCACGCGCGAGACCGACGCGGGCGGGCTGATCGATCTGAAGGCTCTCGCCTTCCACGAGCGGCGCGCGGGAGAGCGCAAGTTGCGCGCGGCCTTGCGTGCCGTTGAGGCTCGCGACCTCCAACTGATAGAGACCGGCGCGCAAATAGCGCTCCATCACGGCATTATGGCCGATACCATTCTCGACCGCGACGGCCAGCGAGGGAAGCAAGCGCGTCTTGAGCCGCGTGCTCATCGCAAGCCGCCCCAGGGTTTCAAAGCGATAGAGACCGGGTTCCTCCACTAGCAGATCAAAGCGGCGCGGCGCATCGCTGCGGAAATCGCCTGCATAGGTTTGCCCAGCGGTGAGGCGCGGATTGCTGACGACGACCGGCTCGGCCACCGCCGGGCCGGTTACGGCGGCGCGCGTCGGCGTTTCGAAGATCAACCGAAAGCGCCGCGCGCTCTTGGCGGAATTCTTCACCCCAAGCTTGTGGGAGCCTGGGATAAGCGCCGCCTTCGGGCCAACCGCCTTACCGTTCAGCGTGAGGGCGACGGGCTTATCGGCCTCGTCGAGCACGGAAAGGCTCCCGGCGAGGCTCGCTTCAATCGGCAAGGTTTTCGCTTCATCTGCCGCGAGCGCGAAAACCACGGGCGCGCCATCGGCGAGCTTCAACGGTAGATCATAGAGCGCGAACCCCACGGGGATATCGGCGCGCTCGGCGAGATAAAGCCTGGAATAATTATAAGTATTCGGCGGCGTCGGCGGCACGATGACCGACAGCAAGCGCCCCGCGTTAGGCGCGTCGGCGCTCGCAGGGGCCTTCAGATCGGCGTCTTCGCCCGCCAGCACAACATCGACCGCCCCCGTCAAGGCCGAACTGGGGCGCAGGTTGAGCCGGTAAAAGCCCGCCTCCAACGCCAGCGGTCCGCCCTTCTCGCTCGGTACCGGATCGCTGCCGAGCACGGGCACCACGGACCAAAAATGCGGTACGCCCTCGGTTTTCAACCGGAACAATCCCGAGTCGATAACGCGGAACAGCAGTGTGTTGCGGCCATCCAAAGTGAGCCGATAGCGCAAAATATTTTGGGCGGTTAGTTCCGGAAACGAGCCCGCAAGCACCTCATCCCCCCGGTAGAGCAGCGCCGTCAGCGGGAAATTCGCCCCCTCCGCCCCGGTATCGAGCAGGGTCAGCAGCCGCTCGTTGAAGGGGCGCACGAGCTGGCTATCGCCCTGCTCGGCACGCTGAAACTGCGACAGCGTATAGGGCAGGCCCGGCGCGCCTTCGATGCTGATAAGCGTGCCCTCTGCCCCCGGCGTATAGGCCACAGAAGCCACCGGGCGGCGGCTCAGCTTCGAGATTTCCGCCGACGGCCCCCAATTGGCCGTACCACCCGCCTGCAAAGGCACCGCGCTCAGTTTCGCTGGGGCGACATTGGCAAGCTCCAGCCGAACGAAATCCACCGGCGGCGGCACGATGAATTGTTCAACCCCGGTCGGGCCGAGGACGCCCTTGCGTTGGTCCAACCCCGCGACTTTGGGAATGCCGAGGCGTAAGGACAGCGGCATTTCCGCCCCCGCCTCCGGCCAGCGCAGCGGCGCGCCGCCGTAGACCGTGAGCTTGTAGCGCCCCGCTTCGATCTTCCCGGCAATCGTCAGAATACGCTGGGATTTCCCCGGTTCGATATCGACCAGCCGCGCGCGCGGCTGAATATCGGTGAGATCGATCCCGTCGCGCCACAGGCGCATATCGGCCAGTGCCCGCCCCGCCGCCACCAGGGTGACGGGATCGTCCCCCACGGTCAGCCAGTAGGAGCGCTGCTCCCCGTCCGCCAAACGCGCGCTGAGGGTTTGCCCGCTATCATGGGCCAGAACCGGCGGCGGTTGGTTCAACTCGGCGGCGGAACTGACGGTGAGCGACACCGTGCCGGTGGCTTTTTCGGCCCCCGTGAGGATGAGCTTATAGCGCCCGCGATCGAGCAGCGCATCAATCCGCCCATCGCGCTCGCCCGGCTCGCCCGCGTCGGCGAGCGGCCCCGCGATCATATCGACGAGGCGCACGGCAACGCCGGTTGCACTTTCAGCGCGCACGGTGATCCGCCCCGGCCCCTCGAACGGAAAAATAGGTGGATTGGGTGCCGGAGGCGGGAAGCTGGGCTTGATCGAGCGTAACCGCCGGTCCGGGGATAGGTTGGGCGGGGGCGACGGGGGCAATAGCAGCGGGGGCCGTCGGCGCAAGCTGGGCTAAATGCTGCTCATAGGCCGCCGACACGCAGTTCACGACCGGCAAGGAAACAGGGGGCGCGGTGACGCCGCAGGTTTTGGGGAATTCGGCCAGCCAGCGCTTATGATCGGCCAACAGCGCCGCTCGCCCGTCGCCCGCGCGGTTTACCGCCGCGTCGAGCGCAAGTTTCAGCCGATCATCCAGCGCATTGACCGCCGGTGTGGTGCAAATAAGGATTTCAATTGGGGCTTTGGCCTTGGCGCAGTCAAAACTTGCCGCCTGCGCCGGGCCAAAAACTCCCCACCCCTGTCCAGAGCCCAACCCCCAACAGCCCCACGGCCCGGACAGTGACCCTGCGCATCGGAAATAATCCTTATCTGTCAATCCGCTGCGGCGCGGATGAGAGAGCGCAGTATGCCTATTTCTCGGGTCGTGCGCAAACGCCGCGCTATGGCTTTTCCCAGTGCCCGCTATGCGCGGATCGCGTTAAAGCATCCAGAACCCGCATGTTAGAAATTGCATCTTCCAGCCCAAATTCTTGCGGCTCGTCGCCTAAGATCATCCGCGAAAAAGCATCGCCCTGAAGCGTATATTGGTCGCATTCCGCCACAGTTTCGCGGGTGATGCCGCTGCCCTTATGGTCCGCCCCGGTATCGAGCGTCAGCGAACAGCCATAACCCGGCGGCGCGTTGAAGGGAATCTCCACCTCAAGCCGCCCCTTGGTGCCCAAAATCTGCACGCGCTGGTAGGAGACGAGTTGCGTCGAGCAGGTAAACGTCAGCCGCCGCCCTTCGGAGAAAGCCGCAATACCGCTTGCCAGCCGGTCGGTGCCGAAGGTCGGATCGTTCTCGATCAGCCCCACCACTTTTTCGGGCTCGCCGCCGAAAATATAGCGCGCCGTCGCCACCGCATAGCAGCCGATATCCAGCAGCCCACCGCCGCCGATGTCGGGCTTGTTGCGGACGTTGTTGGGGTCGACGTTGTAATAGGAAAATACGGTCTGGATCGCCCGCACCTCGCCCAACTGGCCCGAGCCGACGATTTCGCGCGCGCGCAACCATTGCGGGTGATAGCGGACCATGAAGGCTTCGGCGACGCGCTTACCCGAGGCGTCGCGCGCGGCAATCAGCGCCTTCGCCTCATCCGCCGTCATCCCAATCGGCTTTTCGCACAGCACATGCTTTCCGGCCTGCAACGCCTTGAGCGTCCAAGGAACGTGCAGATGGTTGGGCAGCGGATTATAAATCGCATCGATGTCGGGATCGGCCAGCAACTCTTCGTAACTGCCATACGCCTTGGCGATGCCGAGTTGGTCGGCGGCCGTGCGCGCGGTGTTAAGATCGCGCGAGGCGATGGCGGCCACCTGCGCCACCTCCCCCCGCATCATCGCCGGAATGACCTTTTCAAGCCCGATCTTTGCTGTGCTGAGCACGCCCCAGGTGACTGTTCCGCTCATCGCGCGCTTCCATCCTATTTGTATGATTTATGCGCGCCAGCATACCTGGGGCGGGCCTGCCAAACCAGCAGGAAACAACCGGCCTAGAGGGCCACCCCCGCCGCATCGAACCGATGAATTTTGGCCTCCAACGGCGCAAGCTTGATGGTATCGCCGATGGCATGCGCAACATCCTCGCCGACGCGCACGGTGAGCGTTCCTGCGCCCGGAACCTCCACATAGATCATCGTGTCGGACCCAAGATATTCGATGTGGATAATCTCGCCCTGCCACGGCCCATCGCCCATGATGCGCAAATGTTCCGGGCGGATGCCGAGGGTCGTTGCGCCCAAGCGCGCGGCATAATCACCGCCGAGAAAATTCATCGTCGGCGAGCCGATGAAGCCCGCAACGAACAGGTTCGCAGGGGTATGGTACAGCTCCATCGGGCGGCCCACTTGCTCGATTTTACCGCCATTGAACACGACGATGCGGTCGGCCAGGGTCATCGCCTCCACCTGATCGTGGGTAACGTAGATCATGGTTGCGCCCAACTGCCGGTGTAGCTTGGCGATTTCGATGCGGGTGCCAACGCGTAACGCCGCATCGAGGTTCGACAGCGGTTCATCGAACAGAAACAGGCTGGGTTCGCGCACAATCGCCCGCCCAATGGCGACGCGCTGCCGCTGCCCGCCGGACAATTCCGCCGGGCGCCGCGCCAACAGCGTTTCGAGCTGAAGCATCGCCGCAGCTTTGGTTACGCGGCGTTCGATATCGGCTTTCGGCACCCCTTCTTGCTCCAGGGCGAGGCCCATGTTCCGCCGCACATCGAGATGGGGATAAAGCGCGTAGGATTGAAACACCATCGCAATGCCGCGCTTGGCCGGGGGCGTTACATCCACCCGCCGCCCATCGATGGACAAATGCCCGGAGGTTTGCTCCTCAAGCCCGGCGATAATCCGCAGCAAGGTCGATTTACCGCAGCCGGACGGGCCGACGAAGACGACGAATTCGCCGTCCTGCACGGTCAGATCGACCCCTTTGATGACATCGACGGACCCGAAGGATTTTTTGATTTTTTCTAGGACCAGCGACCCCATCGCGTATTTCTCCGTCCAGTAAAAGAGCTAAAGATCGATTGCACAGCCATCGCGCATCGAGCGGTCCGCCGCCAGCACCACGGCAAGCGAGGTGATCGCATCCTGCATATGGCGGCTGAGGTCCAGGTCTTCGGTAATGGCTTTCAGCACAAAGGCCTGTTCCCGGTCGCACAGGGCCTGATGCCCCGGCTCGTCGGCCATCGACAGCAGCGTATCGGGCTTTTCGAACCGGCCCTCGGCATCCAGCGCGGCGTGATGCACGCGAATGGTGGCGGTTTTCGTATGCGTCTCCACATCCGCCGATTTTGCGCCCTCGGCCATGACGATAGAGACCGAGCCGTTCGGGCTCATCACGTCCTTCACAAAGAAGGCGGTTTCCGAAATCATCGGCCCCCATCCGGCCTCGTACCAGCCGACCGAGCCATCGGCGAAGATCACCTGCAAATGGCCGAAATTCACTTGATCGGCCGCGATTTCGGACGACAGCCGCACGCCCATGCCGCGCACCTGCACGGGAGCAGCGTCGGTGATCTGGCACATCACATCCAGATAATGCACACCGCAATCGACCAGCGGCGAGGTGGACTCCATCAGCCGCTTGTGAATCTCCCAGGCCGGGCCGGAGGATTGCTGATTGAGGTTCATGCGCATCACATAGGGCGGCCCCAGTTCGCGCGCCTGCCGGATGAACTCGATCCACGACGGATGGTGGCGCAGAATATAACCGATCACCAGCTTACGGCCCGTGCGCTTTGCTGTTTCAACCACCCGGCGCGCGTCTTCGACATTCGTCGCCAGGGGCTTTTCGACGAAGACATGCGCCCCCGCCTCCAGGGCCCGAATGGCGAGATCAACATGGGTATCGGTATAGGTGTTGATCGACACGAGATCGGGGTTTAGCGCAAAACCGGCGTCGAGATCGGTGAAGAGCGGGTAGCCCGAAAGCGCCTCCGGCAGCGCGAGCGGCGAGCGGTTCACCAGCCCGATAATCTCGAAACCAGGGTTGGCGTGGTAGGCGAGCGCGTGACTGAGGCCCATTTGCCCGAGGCCGATCACGAGGGTGCGAAGCTTCGTCATTTCACGGCTCCAGCGGTGATGCCGCGAATAAGTTGACGGGAAAAGGCGAGGTAGAGCACCAGCACCGGCACAATCGCTAAGGTGAGCGCGGCGAGCACCGCATTCCAATTGGTCACATACTGGCCGATAAAGGCTTGCGCGCCCAAGGTGACGGTTTTCGTGCTCTCGCCCGGCGCGAGGATCAGCGGGAACCACAGATCGTTCCAAATCGGGATCATCGAAAACACGGCGACCGTGGCAATCGCGGGCCGGATCAACGGCAGCACCAGCTTGAAGAAGATCGCATATTCGGACAGACCATCGATCCGCGCGGCGCTTTTGAGATCGTCCGACACTTGGCGCATGAATTCCGACAGAATGAAAATCGCCAGCGGCAGCCCCTGCGCCGTATAGACGAGAATCAGCCCCAGGTGCGTGTTCACAAGGTCGGTTGCCACCATGATATTGAGAATACCAATCGTGCCGAGGCGGATGGGAATCATAATCCCGAGCGCCAAATACAAACCCAACAGTGTGTTGCCGCGAAACTTATATTCGGACAGGGCAAA
>NZ_LAJY01000356.1 GCF_000963705.1 Elstera litoralis
CCAGCGGCGCATCGGGCTCGGTGAGGCCGCCGACGCCGACGCCGGTAACGCGCCACGCCCAACCCCGTCGCGCGTTACGGTCGCGCCCATCGCGCGCATCGCGGCGGCGGTCGCCAGCACGTCTTCGCCTTCCAGCAGGCCGGTAATGCGCGTCTCGCCAATAGCCAGCCCGCCGAACATCAGCGCACGGTGGGAGATCGACTTATCCCCCGGAACCCGAACCGTTCCAGAAAGCGGCCCGGCACGGCGGGAAAGAAGCGGACGCGGCGCATGCATGTGGCATAATCCCATTGGAGCGAAAACCTGCCGCAGGGCGTACCCCAAATTCCGCCCGCCCTCAAGCATCCGCCGTGCTAAAATGCCGGAAGCATCGGCTTGTCACGCCTGCTATTTACGTTCAGGTGATTGACAAGCGCCGATGCCCCTGGCATGCACGCCCGAGACCGTTTGATCCCTAAGCCTTAAGGAAGAAGCTGACATGGCGAAACCCGAATGGGGCGCAAAGCGCATTTGCCATTCTTGCGGCGCACCTTTTTACGATATGTGCCGTGATCCCATCGTGTGCCCGAAGTGCGGCACCACTTACGATCCCGAAGCGATTCTAAAATCGCGCCGGTCGCGCGCGCCGCTGCCCGACGATAAGCCCGTCAAAGCCGCCGTCGTTGCCGCCGTGGTCGATGAAGCCGATCTGGCCGATGTCGCCGATCTGCCCGATGTCGAGGCCGATCTGGTCGAAGAAGACGCGGTTGCCGACGAAGACGATGATCTGATGGAAGATACGTCCGACCTTGGCGAGGACGAAGACGATATGGCCGAAGTGATCGAAAACATCGGCGAGGATGACGAGCGCTAATCGGCGCTGAGATCCTTCGATAAAAAGGCCCGGCAGAAATGCCGGGCCTTTTCTTTTACAAGCGGACGCGCTCTAGCGCGCCATCGCGAAATATTTCTGCTGCAAGCCTTTGATATCGACCTTGGCCAAACCTTCCGCAAAAATCGCCGCCAGCTTTTTGCCGTAAGGGGTTTGATTGAAGGCGACGTGCAGGGTTTTATCTTCGAGCGGCAGGGCGAAGACCACGTCGTTCTTCACGTCGGCCAGGCGCGGATCGGTCTTCAGGATATGGGCAAACACATATTGATCGATTTCCGCCGCATCGATCCGCCCGGCGGCGAGCTTGCGGATATTGGTATTATCGTCGGCCACCCCTTCGGGCTTCAGCCCAGCGGCAATCGCCGCCGCGACGGGAACCGCGTTCACATAACCGGACACCACCCCCAGTTTCAACGCGCGAAGGGCGTCCGCCGTGGGCTGCGGCACGGGCGCCCCCTTGCGCAGGATAAGGCCGAGCGGCCCCGTGCCGATGCTGGGCGACAGCGTAAAGCCCTCAAGCTCCGCCGGATATTCGGGGAAATAGCCCGCGACTTCGGAAGACTCCTTAGCCGTCGCGACCGCCCGCTGCCACGGCAGAAACTCGATCTCCGCCTTATAGCCCATCGCCTTGAATGCTTCGCGCACGATAACGCTGCTAAAGCCGCCATCGGGCGAGGTCACGCAGGTATAGGGACACCAATCCAAAGTTGTTAATTTAACCGTTTGTTCCGCCCACGCGGGCACAGAGACGATGCCCATTAGAAAAATGGCAAAGGTACCTGCTTCATGGCGCATCTCCACAGAAGAAGAAAAAGGAATACCTCGAACTGCCCCCAGAATGACGCGATAGCATGACAGAATTGTTGCCAATTTCTCACAGAACCCCACGACCGCGCCAGCGCGCCGCAACCGCTTTCCGCTCATCCGTTCAGCGCTGCTAAAAAACTGTCATTTTTTCCTTGCGGGGAAAGGGCGCATGTTTTAGAAACCCGCTCACGCCAGACGGTGCCGGAAACGGCCCCCTCGGCACCCAGAAGTTTCGGGGCTATAGCTCAGCTGGGAGAGCGCTACAATGGCATTGTAGAGGTCAGCGGTTCGATCCCGCTTAGCTCCACCAAACAAATCAAGGGGTTAGCAGCATAAAGCGGCTAACCCCTTTTTGCTGTGTCACCACCATGTCACCACGCGAAGGAAAATCGTGGAATAGCTGGGGTGATCGGAGCGCAGGGGAGGAAAGGGCACTTAGCGGCCTACGCGCCTCGAACGACCAGTTTGGGTATTGGAGAATTCCCCACACTTCCAGAACTCGCTTTGG
Source organism: Elstera litoralis (assembly GCF_000963705.1). GTDB lineage: Bacteria > Pseudomonadota > Alphaproteobacteria > Elsterales > Elsteraceae > Elstera > Elstera litoralis. The sequence continues at coordinate 2,187 of NZ_LAJY01000356.1, forward strand.
CTGGTGCAGGCCCGTCATGCTGTAGCTGAAACGGCTTCACTCCGATCCACTGAGAACCGGTTAAACTAGCACTTGGCACTAACAAATTAGCATTTTAAGCCCGTCCTCTTAAGGGATCGGACTCTACTTCAAATTGGAGGAAATTTCCCAAGGCAGGTCAGGAGGCGCATAACCGCGCGTTATGAGAGTCCCAGCGAGTCGCCATTTCCCGGCAGGGGGGCGACACCTCTATTCTTGGGCTTGCGCGGGGTCTAACCCGCACCCATTCCTTTTTAGGAGAGAGATTATGCGCCTCCCCCTCACCACGCTCGGACTTGCCGCACTTCTTTTAGCAGCGCCCAGCGCTTTTGCCGGAACCTGCCCGAAAGACAAAACTCTGACGGTCGCCCGCGATATTCCTTTGCGCGACTCCGTTAGCGTAAAGCGACAAACCCTTGCGATTGTCGATATTACCGGCTGGCGCGGAACGTCCGATCTTCGTCTTCGCACGCGCAAGCTGACCGTCGGCAAAGGCGGTATTGTGCCGACGCACGAGCATCATGATCGCCCGTCGATCGTTTATGTTCTGTCGGGTGAGATTTACGAACATAGCGCCTTCTGCTCGGTGCCCATTTTGCATAAAACCGGTGAGTGGACGCCGGAGTTCGGCCCCGGTCACGCCCATTGGTGGGAAAATAAATCGGGCAAAACCGTTGTGCTGCTGTCGTCGGACGTGGTGCCGCCGGAAGGCCTCGATAAGCCCGAGGACATGTAGAAATGCGCGGGCTGAAACTGCTGTGCGTTCTGGGATTGGGGCTATTGGGGTTTTTGGGGGCGGCGGCGCAAGCCGCCGAGCCCGATATTCCAACAACATACCGTGCGTTTGTAGCGGCGCAGAATAGCCGCGACATAGACCGGATTCGCCCGTTTCTCCAGAATCGGCCAGACTTTCTGTGGGTCAGCGACGGGTATAGCTACTGGGGCACCCAAGCGGTTCTGGACCGGATGGCCCGGTTTCAAACGGCGGCCCTTTGGCGGGCAGAGCCCGATATGGCGCAGGCAAAACTAGTGCCGCTGGGGGCAGATAGCGCATACTTGCACCTGCCTTTAAAGCTGACTTTCGGCAGTGAGGCCGCCCCGGCACACTATAATTTTCTCGTCTCGATTCTTTGGGTTCGGGCTGAGGGAAGTTGGAAGATTGCAGCCTTACTAACGACGCTTGCCCACGCTACCCCTTAAGGAGTCTTCCCATGTCCGCCGAAACGCTCATTGGCTTCGCCGGTTTCGGGCTGATGGCCGTATCAGCGCTCGCCGCCCTGCTCTTCCTCGTGGCATGGCGGCACAAGCGGCGCGGCTTTGAAGCGGGCGCGAGCCTGCTCGTGCTGGGCCTGACCCTGCGCGCGATGGTCGATCGCGTTCTTCCGGCCCTCGGCGTGCCCATGACAGAACGGGACTGGGCGGCCGATGGTTTGGAGATCCTGCTGTGGGGCCTTGGGGCCTTTACGCTCAACGCGGCGCTGCGCCAGTTCATCTGGTTCGGCTCGTTGCGCGAGGGCGACCATTCCCGCGCGCCGCAAATTCTGATCGGGCTTACGGGGCTTGGTCTTTATATCTGCGCCATCTTGGGCGTCGCCACGCGAATTTTAGGGCTCGACGTTACTGCCGTTGCGGCGACCTCGGGGGTTTTGGCCATTGTGCTCGGCTATTCCGCCCAACCCACCTTGTCGGAAGTTTTCGCCGGAATCGCCCTCAGCCTGTCGCGCCCGTTTAAAAGCGGCGATAGCATCCAGATCGACGGCATGTGGGGCGTGGTTGTGGACTCGGGCTGGCGGGCGGTGACGCTTCGCACCTACGAAGGCACTTTAGTCACCCTGCCAAACACAAAAGTTGCCACCAATCGGCTGACCAACCTTGATCAGCCGAATCATCAACTGCGCCACCATCTACCGTTCACGGTGGATATTGACTGTCCACCCGCCCAGGTCCAGCAGGTCGCCCTGTCCGTTCTCCACGGCTTGCCGCATGTGCTGACCGAGCCGAAACCGATGGTTTTGTTTAAAAACGTTACCGAGCACGGGTGCTTGTTCGAGGCGATCTTTTGGCACGACGATCCCAATCTCTACATTCTGCGCCGGGATGAAGTGGGGAGCGCGCTGTGGTACGGGTTTCGCCGCGCCAAGATTCCCTTCGCGATCAACCGTCGCTTTCAAACCCTGGAACCGGGCGTTACACCCGTTGTTCCCCAGCTCAGCGATGGGGTGCATCCCCAAGATGTTCGCCGACTGCTGGCTGAGGCACCCTTATATCGATGCTTTCCAGAAGAAGCGCGCGCTGCCCTGGCCGCCGCGTCCCGCCCGCTTCTCTTTGGGCCGCAGGAGCGCATTATTCGGCAGGGCGAAGCCGGATCATCGATGTTTCTCATTCTTTCCGGCAGCGTTACCGTTTTGGCTGAGCAGGACGGTGAAGAGCAGACCCTTTATGCGCTTTCCGTGGGCGATACTTTTGGGCATATGTCGTTGATGACCGGCGCACCGCGGCTCGCCAGTGTGCGCGCCGACGGTCATCTGGTGCTGGCCGAGCTTACCAAAGCGGACGTTGCGCCCTTGCTTGAGGCGCACCCCACCGTCATCGACGCCATCGCGGATGAGATTCGCCGCCTTGAGACCAGTCGCGACGCCCTCAGCGAAGCCCAGGTAAACCGCGGCCTGACGAGCCCAATGCCTGCGGGGTTTCTCGATCATCTCGCCGACCGCATTCGCCATTTTTTACCGCTAACGTAACAGGTCACGCCAAGCCTACGAATAGAGTAGACTGGTGCGACATTGTTAAAAGGCGGGTTTTGGTATTATGCAGCTCAATCAGGTTCGATATTTCGTCGAAGCCGCCCGGCTCCTGAATTTCACCAAAGCTGCCGATGTTTGCTGTGTAACCCAGCCCGCCCTGACAAAAGGCATTAAAGGTCTTGAGGATGAATTGGGCGGGGCGCTGTTTCACCGTGTCCCCAAACTCGCGCTAACCGATCTGGGGCGGTCGGTTTTGCCGTTTATCGAGCAAACCTACGAGGCCGCCCGCGCGGTGCAGCGGCAAGCCCGCAGCTATCGTTCGGGCGAAACCAACCCAATTGCCATCGGCTGTGATCCCAGTGTCCCCAACCGGACCTTGCAGCCTATCCTTGCGGAACTCAGTCGCGTTTTTACCGGCATCGCGCTCAGACTCGATACCGCCGAAGAAGGCGTGGCGCTCGACGCGCTGCTAGACGGGGTTCTGGATATTCTCGTTCGCCCCTGCGACGGAGCCAGCGATAAACAGCCTCTTCATCACCTCCATCTTGTCACCGAACCGCTCGTGCTGGTGTGCGGAACCGATCATCAGTTCGCAGGATCGGGCG
>NZ_LAJY01000357.1 GCF_000963705.1 Elstera litoralis
GGCGGCGGGGTATCGACCCCGCGCGTAATCGCAAACACCCAAGCGCCCATTCCGGCGAACAGGGCGATCAGCAGCAACCAGGCGGCGGCAAGAATACCGCCGCCCCGGTTTTGCGGCGGCGCACCGCGCGGATCGGTCATGCTGGTCATGGCGGCGCAAACCCTCTGAAGCTAGAGACGCGGCTCAGTTCGGCGCGCGATTAACGTAAAGCGAAATGCCGCGAATGAGATCGACGGCACGGGCGAGTTGGTAATCATCGGCCGACCCCAACACCAGCGGCGCTGGCTCGCCATTGGCCGCCGGCGTCGGCGCAACCGGGGCAACGGAGCCCGGTGCCGCCGGGTTGGCCCGCTCGTTCGGATTGCGGATTGCGCCGCGTAGGGCCGCTTCGCTGCGACGCTCGCCCGCGTTCAGCGTTTCGACGCGTGCCAGCGGCACGATAATATCGGGTTCGATCCCCTTCGCCTGGATCGAACGACCCGACGGTGTGTAATAGAGCGCCGTCGTCAGGCGAATACCACCATTGCCGGGACCGAGGCGGGTGACGGTCTGCACCGAGCCCTTGCCAAAGGATTTTTGGCCCATAATCACCGCGCGCTTATGGTCTTGCAGCGCGCCCGCAACGATTTCCGAGGCCGAAGCCGAGCCATCGTCGATGAGCACGACCATCGGCAGCCCCGCCGCCAGATCGCCGGGCTTCGCGTTGAAGCGCGTCGCGCCTTCCGGACGGCGTGGGCTGGAGGTGGAGGTAATCTCCCCCTGCTCCAGGAACTCATCGGACACGGAAACCGCCTGATCGAGCAAACCGCCGGGGTTGCGGCGCAGGTCGAGCACGATGCCCTTCAGCTTCGGCCCGGCCTGCTCCTTGAATTTCTTCATCGCCGCCTGCACGCCCGCGTCGCTCTGCTGGGTAAAGCTGGTGATGCGCAGATAGCCGATATCGTCGCCCTCAAGCCGCGAGCGCACGCTTTCCACTTTGATGATGGCGCGGGTCAGGGTCACGTCGAAGGCATCGCGGCCCTCGCGGCGAATGGTCAGGCGCACTTCGCTATTGACCGGCCCGCGCATTTTTTTCGACCGATTCCTGCAACGTCAGGCCAACGATAGCCTCGCCATTGATATGGGTAATCAGATCGTTCGGTTTCAGCCCGGCCTTGCTGGCGGGGGTATCGTCGATGGGCGAGACGACTTTGATGACGCCCTGTTCCTGGCTGACTTCCAGCCCCAAACCGCCGAACTCGCCGCTTGTCTGGACCTGCATTTCCTCGAAGCTCTTCGGGTTCATGTAGGAGGAATGCGGGTCGAGCGAGGTGAGCATACCGTTGATGGCGGCTTCAATCAGCGCTTGATCGGAAACTTTTTTCCACATAATCCGCCCGAATGCGCTCAAAGACCTGACTGAACAGATCGAGCTGACGGTACGTGTCGGAGGTTTTGGTCTGGGCCAAAGTCTCAGGAATGCTGATCGCCTGACCGATCACCACGCCCGCGCCGATCAACAGCCCGATGGCGGCACCGCGCGCAAGATAGCGCAGGCGCGAGGGAGCCGCCGGCGCGTGCGGGTCGGAAGAAAGGGGGCCAGGTCGTTCCATTACCACTCCTAATTGGCTCGTTGCGCCGAAACCCAGGTCTGCGGGTTCAAGGTTTGCCCTTGGCGACGCAGTTCGAAATAGAGCACCGGCGCATGGTCGCCACCCTCACCCATCACCCCAACCGGCTCACCGGGATCGACCGCGCGCCCAACGGTCGCATCCAATCGGCCTAACCCAGCCAGCAAGCTATGATAGCCATCCCTATGTTCCACAATCAAGATCAGCCCGTAGCCCCGGAAGGGGCCGGAGAAAATGATCTTGCCCGCCGCCGGTGACAAAACAAGGGCACCATTGCGGGTTTCGATGGAAAGCCCGCGCGCGGTCGCCCCAACATCGGTGGCCTGACCATAGGCCCCGGTGATCTTGCCGCTTACCGGCAGCGTGCGCCCGGCCTTGGGTGTGATAAGCGCGTCACCAAGATCGATATGCCCTGCCGCCTGTTCGCGCCGCACCGCCGCCCGCCCGGCTTCGTCGGCCCGGCGGCGCTCGTCGGCTTGCCGGTCGGCCACGAGTTTTTCCAAAAGATCGCGCAGATCTTTGGCCGACCCTGCGAGCTGCTTGAGCTTTGCACCAGATTTATCGGCTTCGGTATCGAGCTGTTCTTCCAGCGCCTCTTTGCGCTTCAGGAGGGCGGCGATTTGCGTGCGCTCCTGGGCGAGGCCGCGTACCTGGGTCGACACGCGGTCGCGCTGGCGGCGGATGGTATCATCCACCTTCGCCAATTCATCGAGTTCGCCGCGCAGAATCTGCAACCGCTCCTGCACTGCCGGCACAGTGCCGCCGATAATCAGCCCGGCGCGGATGGCATCCTGCGGGTCGCCCGGCTGCATCAGCATGGCGATGGGCGGAAACTGGGCGAGGCGCTGGCTGGTGGCGAGCAGTTCCACCAGTTCGGCGCGGCGCAGGGCGATCGTCACGCGCTTATCGTCGGCGTCGGTTTCAAGATCGCGCAAGGCCCCCTCAAGGTCGGTCAGCGCTTTCTCATTCTCGCTGGCCGAGCGACCCGACACCGTAAGCTGCGCGCGCAACTGTTCAACCTCGGCCTGGATCGCCTTCTGCTGCTGCGCGAGTTGCTGCTGTTTGGCGCGGGTTGCGGCAAGCTCGCTTTCGATCCGGCGAAGCTCCTGCGCCTTTTGCTCCTCGGCGCTGCGCTGCTGGGCGGCCGCGGGCAGGGAAAACGCCAGCGCGAGGGCCAGAATGGCCCCCGCCCCGCGCCGCCCCCATCCGCGCAGCGCCTTCATCTTACTCAGCCGCCGCCTGGGCTGGCGCGGCATCGGAGAGCAGGCTGATGCCGGTCATCACGGCGGGTTGCGGCAGCCCGATCAAGGCGAGCAGCGTCGGTGCAACATCGGCCAATGCCCCTTCGCGCAGGCTTTTGACCCCGGCGGGGGCATTGACCAGGATCGTCGGCACCAGATTGAGCGTATGGGCCGTATGCGGCTCCCGCGTGATCGGGTCGATCATCTGTTCGGCATTGCCGTGATCGGCTGTCACCAGCATCGCGCCCCCAGCCTTAACGACGGCCGCTTCCAAACGCGCGAGGCAAGCATCGACCGTTTCAACGGCCTCGATAGCGGCGCTCAGAATGCCGGAATGGCCGACCATATCCGTATTGGCGTAATTCACGACGATGGCATCGAACTGCCCGCCCTCAATCGCCGCCACCAGCTTATCGGTGACTTCCACCGCCGACATCGCGGGTTGCAGATCGTAGGTTTTCACCTTCGGGCTCGGCACCAAAATCCGTTCTTCGCCGGGAAACACGGTTTCAACCCCGCCGTTGAAGAAGAAGGTGACGTGGGCGTATTTCTCGGTCTCGGCAATGCGCAACTGGGTTTTACCCGCCTTCGCCAGCACTTCGCCCAAAGTATCGGGAATATCTTCGGGCGGAAACAGCGCCGGGAAAAACACGTTCAGCGCGCTCGAATATTCAACCATGCCAAGCATCGCCGCAAACTTCGGGGTGCGGCTGCGCGCAAACCCGTCGAAGGCCGGATCGGCCAGCGCCGTGAGCAGTTCCCGCGCCCGGTCGGCACGGAAATTCACCATCATCAACCCGTCGCCGTCCGCCATACCGGCATAGGCCCCGATGACGGTTGGTTGAATGAACTCATCCAATTCACCGGCGGCATAGGAGGCTTCGATTGCCGCTTTTGGGCTTTCGGCCATTTTGCCTTGCGCCGATACGATGGCCCGATAGGCGGCTTCCACCCGGTCCCAGCGCTTATCGCGGTCCATCGCGAAGAACCGTCCGCTGAGCGTGCCGATGCGCACCCCCGGAACGCCGCCGAGCGCCGCTTCCACTTGGCTTAAGAACGTCAGCGCGCTTTGCGGCGGCGTATCGCGCCCATCGGTGAAGACATGGAGGATGACCGGCACGCCCTGGGCCGCGATCAGCTTGGCGGTGCCAACGATATGATCCTGATGGCTATGCACCCCGCCGTCGGACATCAACCCGAGCAGATGCGCCGCGCCGCCCGAGGCCTTGAGAGTCGCGATGAACTGGTGCAGGCCCGGTTTTGCCGCCAGCGACCCATCGAGCAACGCATTGTCGATGCGCGGCAGGTCCGGCACAACAATGCGGCCCGCGCCGAGGTTCATGTGACCGACTTCGGAATTGCCCATTTGCCCTTCCGGCAGCCCGACGAAGCGTTCGGACGCATTCAACCGCCCGGTCGGGCAGGTCTGCATCAGCCGGTCGAAGGTCGGCGTGTTCGCCTGGGCGATGGCGTTATTATCGAGATCGGACCGCAGGCCCCAGCCATCGAGAATGCACAGAACTACAGGGCGCGGGGACATGATCGGCTTCCTTTCGTCGAACGGCAGGCGGGGTAAGGGGCGGACCTGCCCGCTATCTGCTTTTATATAGAAGCAAAACACGCTCACCGCTATGGACGGATGCACTGCAACGCGCCATAAAGAGGTGTTTTTAGCGTCTCGATAGTCCCGCGAGGGGGTAGGCCGCATGTTGGGCATAGGTTCCTTAAAGATCACGGGTTTGGCCAGCATACCTGTGCTATGTCCCGTCTTTCTCTCCGCGCTTGCCCGCTGACCTTTCGTCGGACTGACCCCATGACCACGCTGACCGTTGCGACCTGGAACATCAACTCCGTGCGCCTGCGCCTCGATACCGTCCTGCGGTTTTTGGCCGAGGCCGCGCCAGATGTTCTATGCCTTCAGGAAATCAAAACCGAGGATGCGTTTTTCCCCGGCGCGGCCTTTACCCAGGCGGGTTATCCCTATCAGGCAATCAAGGGCATGAAGGCTTATAATGGCGTCGCCATTCTCTCGCGCCTGCCGCTCACCCGCACGCAAACGCTGGATTGGTGCGAGCGGACCGATAGCCGCCATGTTTCCGCCGAAGTCGGTGGAATCGAGCTGCATAATTTCTACGTTCCGGCGGGCGGTGATATTCCCGACCCTGAGCAGAATGAGAAATTCGCCCATAAGCTGCGCTTTCTCGATGAAGTGACCGACTGGTTCAGCCAGAATCGCAGCGCCGATCACCCGATGATGCTGGTCGGCGACCTCAATATCGCGCCGCTGGAGCAGGATGTTTGGTCGCACAAGAAGCTGCTGGACGTGGTGAGCCACACCCCGATCGAAGTCGACCGTATGGCCGCGTGGCAGGCGGGGCTGAACTGGACCGATGCCGTCCGCCATTTCGTGCCCGCCGACCAAAAACTTTATTCCTGGTGGTCCTACCGCGCCAAAGATTGGGATTTGGCCGATAAGGGCCGCCGTCTCGATCACATCTGGGTCACGCCGCCCCTGAAAGACCGGCTGCACTCCACCGAAACTCAGCGCCCCTGGCGCGGGGTGGAGAAAGCCTCCGACCATGTTCCCGTCCTCGTGCGTTTAACGGTGCCCGCGTGAGCCTTCATCGCTACGATATTCGCGCGCTGTATGGCGATTACATCCGGGCGGGCCTGGGGATGATCGCGACGCTGGCCCCGATTGCCCTCGTGCGCCCCGATTGGCCGATTGCCACAATGCTCGGCTCCATCGGCCTGCTCTGCTTCTATTTCGTCGCGCAAACCTATATCCGGCACCGCACGGTGGTGGGCATCGACGACGAAGGCATTTTCATGCGCGGCCTCAATACGGTCTCGTTCCGCTGGACCGAACTGTCGCGCTTCAACCTCAATTATTATTCGCTGCGCCGCGACCGGCTGAACGGCTGGATGGAGTTGACGGTGAAATCCGGGACGCGCGAGATTAAGTTCGATTCGCGCCTTGAAGATTTCGTTGCCATCGTCCGCCGGGCGCATGTGGCGGCAAAAGCCAATCAATTGACAATGAACGCGATTACGCAGGCCAATCTGCTGGCCCTGCGCATCTACTAAAAGGAAGACGATAATGGCGGGGTTTCGGTCGCTCGATCAGGTTGAAGTTGCGGGCAAGCGCGTTCTCGTGCGCGTCGATCTGAATGTGCCGATGAAAGACGGCGTGGTGACGGATGCCACCCGCATCGAGCGCGCCGCCCTCACCCTCGCCGAATTGGCCGATAAGGGCGCGAAAGTCATCGTGCTCTCCCATTTCGGACGCCCGAAGGGGCCGGATACCGAAAACAGCCTGTCGCACCTGGTCGCCCCGCTCGCCAAAGCCTTGGGCGGGCGTCCGGTGGCTTTTGCCGAGGATTGCATCGGCCCGCAGGCCGAAGCCGCTGTCGCCGCGCTGGCATCCGGCGGCGTGCTGCTGCTCGAAAACCTGCGCTTCCACGCGGGCGAAGAGAAGAATGACCCGGCTTTCGTGGCGGCCCTCGCGGCTTTGGGCGATGTCTGGGTGAACGACGCTTTCTCGGCCGCCCACCGCGCCCACGCCTCCACGGCGGGCCTTGCCAGCAAGCTTCCCGCCGTCGCCGGACGCTTGATGCAGGCCGAGCTTGAAGCGCTCACCAAAGCCCTCGGCGGCGGCGAGCAGGCCAAAACCGTCGCGATGGTCGGCGGCGCGAAGGTGTCGACCAAGCTCGATATTCTCACCAACCTCGTCGCCCGCGTCGGCGCGCTGGTGATCGGCGGGGCGATGGCGAATACCTTCCTCTATGCCCAAGGCCACCCGGTCGGGGCCTCCCTATGCGAAAAGGATATGGCCGACACGGCCCGGTCGATCCTGGCCAAAGCCGCGACCGTGGGCTGTAAGATCATTCTGCCGGTTGATCTCGCCGTCGCGTCCGAGTTCAAAGCCGGGGCGGCCTTCGAGATTGTCGCTTCGAGCGCAATCCCCGACGGCAAAATGGCGCTCGACATTGGCCCGGCTAGCGTTGTCGAAGCCCGTAAAGCCTTCGAAGCGGCCTCGACTCTGGTCTGGAACGGCCCGGCAGGCGCGTTCGAAATCCCGCCCTTCGATGCCGGAACGGTCGCCCTCGCCCGCGCCGCCGCCGACCTGACCCAGGTTGGAAAGCTCGT
>NZ_LAJY01000358.1 GCF_000963705.1 Elstera litoralis
AAGCTGATGCTTGGCGGCTTCGGTTTCGGCGGGGTCTTCTTCGTCTTCATCGCGCAGAGCTTCGACATCCTGATGCCGGAACAGCGCGTTATCGTCGAAGTTCATCTTGGCATCGAGGGCGATGATATCGCCCGCGCCGGTCACGACCAGCGGGTTGATTTCAACGATCGACGCATCGAGATCGACGAACGCCTTATACATCGCCGTCAGAAACTTCACGCAGGCACCGACCTGCTTGCCTTCAAGCCCGAGGGCGAAAGCAACGCGGCGACCGTGGAAGCCTTGCAGCCCCGTCACCGGATCGATGGCGAGCTTCAGGATCTTTTCGGGATGATCGTGGGCGACCTCTTCGATTTCCATGCCGCCTTCGGTCGAGGCCATCACGGTAATCCGGCTGGACGCGCGATCGACAAGCATGCCGAGATAGAGTTCGCGCTTAATATCCGCGCCCTCTTCGACATAGAGGCGCTTCACCTCTTTGCCCTGCTCGCCGGTCTGCTTGGTGACGAGCACCTGACCCAGCATGGCTGCGGCGTTTTCGCGCACGTCATCGACGGTTTTGACGACGCGGACGCCGCCCTTGCCGTTCGGATCGTTCTGGAAACGGCCTGCACCGCGACCGCCCGCATGAATCTGCGATTTTACCACATAAACCGGGCCGCCCAGTTCGGATGCGACCTTCGCCGCTTCATCGGGGGTATAAGCAACCCCGCCGCGCGGCACCGCGACACCGAATTTCGCCAAGAGCTGCTTGGCTTGATACTCGTGAATATTCATCGGTCCTCCCGTACGCTGCCGCCTCACCCCTTGAGCACGCCAGCGGGTCCTAATGCCCGGGTTTCGGGCGGGAGCCATAGGCAGGATCATGCGCAACGACCCTGCCTATGGACACGAAATTACATAATTCAGCGTAAACTACGGTCGGCGCGCACCATACCATTGCCCCGGCCGCAATGAAATGCAGCTTTCTCAGGGCTGACGTGTGGCAAAACACCGAACCGTCGCAAGATTACGCCCCCGACGCGGCCTTTGCGTCGAGATCCTTGCAAATCTGCACAAGACTACGGACCGCCGCGCAGCTCTTTTCGAAGCCCGCCTTTTCGGTTTCATCCAGCGAAATCTCGACGATCCGCTCGACCCCGCCCGCGCCCAGCACGACCGGCACGCCGACATAAAGATCGTTCACCCCATACTGACCCGTGAGGTAGGCAGCGACCGGCAGAACGCGCTTCTTATCCTTCAGATACGCTTCGGCCATCTGAATCGCCGAGGAGGCCGGAGCATAGAAGGCCGAGCCGGTTTTCAGCAGATTGACGATTTCGGCCCCGCCGTCGCGCGTGCGCTGAACGATTTGGTCCAGCTTTTCTTGCGTGGTCCAGCCCATCTTAATGAGGTCCGGCAGCGGAATACCGGCAACGGTCGAGTAGCGCACCGAGGGCACCATCGTATCGCCGTGGCCGCCGAGCACGAAGGCGGTTACGTCTTCGACCGACACATTGAATTCTTCGGCGAGGAAGAAGCGGAAGCGCGCGCTATCCAGCACGCCCGCCATGCCGACGACCTTATGGGGCGGCAGGCCGGATTTCTGCTGAAGCACCCACACCATCGCATCGAGCGGGTTGGTGATGCAGATCACGAACGCATCGGGCGCGTAGGTTTTAATGCCTTCGCCGACCTTGGCCATGACGCCAGCGTTGATGGCGATCAGATCGTCACGGCTCATGCCCGGCTTGCGGGCGACGCCAGCGGTGACGATGATAACATCGGACCCGGCAATGGCGGCATAATCGGACGCGCCCGACAGGGTGGCATCGAAGCCTTCCACCGGCGCGGCTTCGGCGATATCGAGGGCCTTGCCCTGCGGCACGCCGTCCACAACATCGAACAGGGTGATATCCCCCAGTTCCTTCAGACCAGCCAGCAGAGCCAGGGTGCCGCCAATATTGCCCGCACCAACCAGCGCGATCTTCTTCCGTGCCATAGGGCTTATCCTCGTTCGCTCAGAAACAAAAGGGCTCCGGCGCAGCCCGGCCCTCAGCCCCTTCTAGACGAGGATTGTTTCAATCATCACGACAAAAACAATCGCCTGCCCCGGTGCGGCATGAAGCCCGGACGCGTCATCGACCCGCTTGCTACAGCGATTCGCGGTCAAGGGCAAGCTTGGCAACGCGCGGCAAAGCCGCTCAGCCCGCAAAAAAACCGCTATGCAGCGCCTGCACGGCAGCATATGCGGCGAGGTGCCGCAGCAAGCATCGTCTCTTCCGTTAAAATTGTGTTAGTCTGGGAATCCGACCCAACCGAATCCCCCTGAATTTACAGGTATATTTCGGTAAAAATGCAATGATTTGAAAGGGGCCTCAGCCGTTAACGCGGCCCCTCAAAACCGGGAAGAAACGCGCGATATGACGACGCCGCAGCAAAAGAAAGTCACCGACGCCGAAGCCCTCTCCATGCACGCTAGCGGACGGCCGGGGAAAATCGAAATCACCCCGACGAAGCCGCTGGTCACGCAGCGCGATTTGAGCCTCGCCTATTCGCCCGGCGTCGCCGCCCCTTGCCTTGAAATCTTCAAGTCGCCGGATACGGCTTACGATTATACCGCCAAGGGCAATCTTGTAGCGGTGATTTCGAACGGTACAGCGGTGCTCGGCCTCGGCGATCTCGGCGCACTAGCCTCGAAGCCGGTGATGGAAGGCAAGGCGGTTCTGTTCAAGCGCTTCGCCGATATCGACGGCATTGATATCGAGGTTGATACGCGCGACGTGGACGAGTTCGTCAATGCCGTGCGCTATCTGGGGCCGACGTTCGGCGGCATCAATCTTGAGGATATTAAAGCGCCGGAATGTTTCATCATCGAACAGCGCTTGCGCGAGTTGATGGATATTCCGGTGTTCCACGACGACCAACACGGCACCGCCATCGTTGCCGCCGCCGGGCTGATTAATGCGCTCGATATTACCGGGCGGTCGCTGAAAGACATTAAGATGGTG
>NZ_LAJY01000359.1 GCF_000963705.1 Elstera litoralis
GGCGACCGTCCGCAGGGAGATCGACCCTATGGCAACCGTCCCCAAGGCGACCGCCCGCAAGGGGATCGGCCTTTCCGGGTGCGCAGCGAGAGCGGCGGTCAGCGGAAACCGCGCCCCGGGGCGGAGGTCAATCCGCGTGTGCTCGCCGTTGAGGTGATCGGTCAGGTTCTGCGCCGCCGCCGCCCGCTCGACGATGCTTTCGCCACGCACCAGGGCCTACGCGGGCTCGATGCGCGCGACCGCGCTTTCGTCCGCGCCCTCGCCAGCGCCGTGCTGCGCCATTTGGGCTATATCGACGCCGTGATCGCCAAACTGGTGCGCGAGCCGATTAAAGCGCGCGATGCGGTGGCGGAAGATATTCTGCGCCTCGGCATCGCCCAGTTGCTCGTGCTCGAAACCCCGCCGCACGCGGCGGTCTCGGCCACAGTGGCGCTGACGGTGGCGCTCAATATGGCGCATATGACCGGCTTCGTGAACGCGCTGCTGCGCCGAGTGATCGACGAGCAAGAAACCGTGCTCGCCGAAATCGACCGCACGCGCGTCGCCATTCCCGATTGGCTGTGGAAATCCTGGGTCGGAACCTATGGCGAGCCTGCGACGCAAGCAATCGCCGCCTCCTTGCGCGGGGAAGCCGCGCTTGACCTCACGCTGAAAGACCCGGCGACGACCGACGAATGGGCACAGAAGCTCGGGGCCGTGGTGCTGCCGACGGGTTCCTTGCGCGTTCACGATAATCATGGCCGCATCGACGCCCTGCCCGGCTTCCATGAAGGTGCGTGGTGGGTGCAGGATGCGGGCGCGGCGCTGCCCGCCAAACTGCTCGGCCCCGTTACCGGAATGCGCGTTGCCGATCTGTGCGCGGCACCGGGCGGCAAAACCATGCAACTTGCCGCCGCCGGGGCCAAAGTCACGGCGCTCGACCGCTCGGCGGGCCGCTTGCGCCGCGTGTCGGAAAATCTCGCCCGCGTCGGCCTTGTGGCTGAAACCGTGGCCGATGACGCCGCCTTCTACCGCCCCCCGCGCCCGTTCGACGCGATTCTGCTCGATGCCCCCTGTTCGGCCACCGGCACCGCCCGCCGCCACCCGGACGTGCTGTGGTTGAAGCAGCAGGGCGATATTGACGCGATGGTGCTGGCGCAAGATCGGCTGCTTGATGCGGCCGCTCGCATGCTGACCACCGGCGGCACGCTGGTCTACTGCGTCTGCTCGCTGGAGCCGGAAGAAGGGCCGGAGCGGATTACCCGCTTCCTCGCCCGCGACCGGCGCTTCATCCGCGTGCCCATTCGCGCGGCAGAAGTGGGCGGGCTTACGGAAATGATTACCCCCCAAGGCGATTTGCGGACTTTGCCGAGCCATTTGGCAGAGCTGGGCGGAATCGATGGTTTCTATGCCGCGCGGCTGCGGCGCGTTTCGTAAGGGTTGAGAGAAGAATGCAGCAGGCTACTCGGATTGCCCCGTCAATCCTGTCCGCCGATTTCGCCAAACTGGGGGCGGAAGTCGCCGCGATTACCGAGGCGGGGGCCGATATGGTCCATGTCGATGTGATGGACGGGCATTTCGTGCCGAACATCACCATCGGCCCTTCGGTGGTAAAAGCCCTACGCCCCCATTCGGCGCTGCCCTTCGACGTGCATTTGATGATTGCGCCGGTCGATCTCTATATCGCGGCGTTTGCCGAGGCGGGGGCCGATATCATCAGCTTCCACCCGGAAGCGGGGGCGCATCCCCATCGCACCGTGCAGCTTATTAAGTCTTTCGGCAAAAAAGCCGGGATCGTGCTGAACCCGCATACGCCGGTCGAAATGATCGATTATCTGATCGATGATCTCGATTTGATTCTGGTCATGTCGGTCAACCCCGGCTTTGGCGGGCAAAGCTTTATCGATAGCCAATTGCGCAAGATAGAGACCTTACGCAAACGCATCGATGCGACCGGCAAGCGCATCGATTTGGAAGTCGATGGCGGCATTACGCTCGAAACCGCGCCGCGCGCCGTGGCGGCCGGGGCCGATCTTCTCGTCGCCGGAACCGCCACCTTCAAGGGCGGCCCCAGCGCTTACGCCGAGAATATCCGGCGCTTGAAAGCGGTTTAAGCGGCCATAGGGCAGAGAGAGCGAGACGCGGCGATGGCAGCCTGGACCTGGGTACGGCACGCGCGTTTCCTCTCTCCCTTCTATTGGCGGCGGCTTGACCGCGACCCGCCGGATCACTTTCTGCTCACGCTTCCCCCCCTGTGGGACGCGGCAGAGGCGGACGATTCGCCCCCCGCCGCGCGCGATGCGGGCAGCAAGGAAACCAACGCCCGCGACGCCACCGCCCTGCTGGACGGAACCTTCGTTTTCTTCGGCGAAACCCATCGCTTAGGCGAGAGCGACAGCACATGGCTGCCCGATAACAGCACCCCCGCGTGGCGGGCCGAACTCCAGGCTTTCACCTGGCTCACCGCCCTGCGCAGCCTCGACACCCCCACCGCCCACGACCGGGCGCGCGAGATGGTCGGGCGCTGGATTGCCGATCACGGCCATTGGCACCCGGTTTCCTGGCGGCCCGATGTGGTTGGGCGGCGGGTGACGGCGTGGCTGGAGGCGGCGGAGTCGCTCTTG
>NZ_LAJY01000036.1 GCF_000963705.1 Elstera litoralis
CCCCGCTCAAGGGGCTTTGCCCCTTGAGAATCCTTTTCCCTAAAGAAGACAGGCCCTCAATCAATTGAGAAACCATCTTTAAAAAGAATTGGGATCGCCAAGGGGCAAGCCCCTTGGCTGGGGGTGTCGGGGGCAACGCCCCTGACGGTTCCATGCTCTTACCCAACGACATTGATAAGACGGTTCGGCACGAGGATGATTTTCTTCGGCGCGCGTCCGTCGAGCGCGCGTTGCACCGAAGCATCGGCCAGGGCGGCGGCTTCCGCGTCGGCCTGGGTGATGTCGCGGGGCAATTCGAGCGTTCCGCGCATTTTGCCGTTCACCTGAAGCGCGATGGTGACGCTGGTATCCACCGTGAGCGCCGGATAGAAGCTCGGCCACGGCTGGTTCACCAGCATGCCTTCGCCCGAATGGCCCAACTGCGCCCAAATTTCTTCGGTAACATGGGGCATCATCGGCGCGATCAGGCGGATCACCGTGACGAGGGCGAAGCGGCGCACCCAGGCGCTCCCGGCGTCCGCACCCGTCAGATCTTCGGTGGCGTTGGTGAGTTCGCGGATGAGGGCGACCGACTTATTGAAGTGGAACTGCTCCAGCCCATCCGTGACATCGCGGATCGTCTTATGGGTCAGGCGCAACAGCTTGTCCGCCGCCCCCTCGATCTTATTCGGCTGCGCTGCACCGTAAGCGGCGAGCGGCTTATCGGTGGCGGGTTCGGTCGCCAAGCGCCACAGGCGGTTCACGTAGCGCCACGCACCATCGATGCCCGCCGTGGTCCACTCGAAATCGCGCTCCGGGGGCGAGTCCGACAGCACGAACAGCCGCGCAGCATCGGCCCCATAGGCATCGATAATCTCGTCGGGGTCGATGACGTTTTTTCTTCGACTTCGACATTTTCTCCACCCGGCCCGGCGTGGAGGCCTGCCCGGTTGCGATTTCGATGAAGGCCCCGGCCTCGTCCTGGCGCACGTCGGTCGGGAACAGCCATTGGCCGTCCGCCGATTTATAGGTCTGGTGGCAGACCATGCCCTGCGTGAAGAGCCCGGCGAAGGGCTCCTTCATATCCACATAGCCGCACTGCTTGAGGGCACGGGTAAAGAAGCGCGAGTAGAGCAGATGCAGAACGGCATGCTCGACGCCGCCGATGTACTGATCGACCGGCAGCCAGTAATCGACCGCTTCTTTATCGAACGCTTCCTCCGAACGCGGCGAGGCGAAGCGCAGAAAGTACCAGGAGCTTTCGAAGAACGTATCCAGTGTGTCGGTTTCGCGCGTCGCGGCCCCGCCGCAGGTCGGGCAGGTCACATGCTTCCACGTCGGGTGCCGATCCAGCGGATTGCCGGGCGCGTCGAAGGTCACATCCTCCGGTAGCGTCACGGGAAGCTGAGTGTCGGGCACCGCGACCGGGCCGCAGCTCGGGCAATGGATCACCGGAATCGGGCAACCCCAGTAGCGCTGACGGCTGACGCCCCAATCGCGCAACCGATACTGCGTCTTCACCGTGCCGATACCGAGTTTTTCGATATGGTCGCAGGCGGCTTTCTTGGCGTCGGCGACGGTTAGCCCATCAAGGAAGCCGGAGTTAATGAGAATGCCGTCGTCGGTGAAGGGGCCTTTGCCGACCGTATAACTGGCGTCGGCATCGCGCGGGCGCACCACGGTCACGATGGGCAGATCGTATTTGGTCGCGAAATCGAAATCGCGTTGATCGTGCGCCGGGCACCCGAACAAAGCGCCGGTGCCATACTCCATCAGCACGAAGTTCGCGAGATAGACGGGCAGTTCCTGGCCCGGCACGAAGGGATTCGCCACGAAAAGCCCGGTGCGATACCCCAGCTTTTCGGCCTGCTCGATCACGGCTTCGGAGGTACCGAGGCGATTGCACTCGGCGATGAACTCGGCCGCATCCGCATCACTCTTCGCCAACTCCAGCGCCAGCGGATGATTGGCGGCAATGGCGAGGAAGGACGCGCCGAACAAAGTATCCGGGCGGGTCGTATAAACTTCCACCGCCTCGAAACCGGGTTTGCGGCTCGCCTCGGTCAGCGCGAACTGAAGCTGCGCGCCCTGGCTTTTGCCGATCCAATTTTCCTGCATCACGCGCACGCGGTCCGGCCAGCGGTCCAGCGTCGTGATCGCGCTCAGGAGGTCATCGGCATATTCGGTGATCTTGAGGAACCATTGATTGAGTTCCCGCCGCTCCACCGGCGCGCCGGAGCGCCAGCCTTTGCCGTCCACCACCTGTTCGTTGGCGAGCACGGTGTTTTCGACCGGGTCCCAGTTCACATAGCTTTTTTTGCGGTAGGCGAGGCCGTTTTTCCAGAAATCCAGGAACATTTTCTGTTCATGGCGGAAATACTGCGGGTGGCAGGTGGCAAGCTCGCGCTCCCAATCGAAGGATACGCCCAACTGCCCGAACTGCGCGCGCATCGAATCGATGTTCGCGTAGGTCCATTCCGCCGGGTGGCGCTTGTTCTGCATCGCGGCGTTTTCTGCCGGCAGGCCAAAGGCGTCCCAGCCCATCGGGTGCAGCACGTTGAAGCCGCGCGCGCGCTTGTAGCGCGCCGTCAGATCGCCCATCGCGTAATTGCGCACATGCCCCATGTGCAGACGCCCCGAGGGATAGGGGAACATCTCCAACACATAATATTTCGGCTTACTCGGATCGATCTTGGCGGTGAAAACCCTTTGATCGGCCCAGGCAGCTTGCCATTTGGCTTCGGTTTCTTTGGTTGCGTAGCGGGCCATCTGCTCGATTCGGTCGAAGTTATTTACGGTTCAGATTGGTGATGCGCAGTTGGCGCGCGCGCGTTAGCACCGCGTCTTCCAGATCGGTGCCAGTGCGCGGATCGACCGCCGCATCCTGCCAACCCGCCCCGCCCAGCACCTGCCGGAACACGGCGGCGCGCACGCCATCGGCGCGCAGATCGCGGTCGAGCACATAGAGCGTAACCTTCACGCGCTCGTTCGGGTTTTGCGGCGGGCTGTACCAGTCGGTGATGATGACGCCGCCGAACGGATCGGCGGAGGAGAGCGGCATGAACGACAGCGCATCGAGCGAGGCGCGCCACAGGTAGGTATTCACCCCGATGCCGCCCGCGCCTTCGCCGCCGCGCGGCAAATTGCGCCCGCCGAACAGCACAATGCCGTCTTCGCCGGTGATCTTGCCGAAGCGTTCGGCTTCGCGCTCGTCTTCGGTCTTGGGGTAACTCGCCTCGCCTTGCGGCAGAATGCTGCTGCAAGCCGTTAGAACCGTGCCGATCAGCAGCACACTCAACAGGGAAACGGCACGCATGACCGATCCAATCCTTTTTCGAACTAACCCAATTGACCCAATCCGCGACGCAAGACGGGGCCGCCCGGCCTTCAATGCCCGGCAGTTTGCGGGACGCTAGGGCATGCGCCGCGCCGTTGCAAGCGCGCAAAGACGGAAATTCTATCCAAGGCGCGCTTCAATTCCGTCCGCCGTCGCCACTAGGGCCAGCGGCAAGCCTAAACCGTCGATTTTGCGGCGCAGGCGGTAGAGGTGGGTTTCCACCGTGCGGGTCGGCGTATCGGCCTGATAGCCCCAAATTTCCGCCAGCAACTGCGGGCGGGCAACGGGGGCCGCCGCCGCGAGAAGATAGCGCAGCAGCGCCGCTTCCTTCTCCGTCAGGCGCACCTCCCCCGTAGGGCCGCAGAGCAGGCGTTGCGTGAGGTGCAAGCTGCCGCCGGGAAGCGGCAGTGCGTCCGGCACGCCCGCTTGCGCATCGAGCACTCGGCGTAGCGCCCCGCGCAGGCTGGCGGGATGCAGGGGCTTTTCCAGAATCGCCCAATCGCTCGGCCAAACTCGGTTTTCGCCTTTCGCAACTAAAGCCACCACCGGCACCCGCTGCGCCGCCAGCCACGATGGCCAAACCTCGCCCGACCGCAACGAGAGCACCAGCGCGCCGAGGGGGAACGGGGACTCCGGCAGCGTTTCGGCTAAGCAGGCTTCCGGCAAGACCCCTTCGACCGCCGCTGCGAGAATCGGGCGTAAATCCGCATCGGGCTCAATGATCCAGAGCGGGGCGAGCATCGCCTAGGCGCGCCGCCCGAAGATGGCGGTGCCGACGCGCACATGAGTCGCGCCGAAGCGCACCGCCGCCGCGTAATCGCCGCTCATGCCCATCGAGAGGATTGGCAGCCCGGCCTTCAGCGCCAATTTGCGCAGCAGAGCGAAATGCAACGCCGGCTCCTCGTCAACCGGCGGAATGCACATCAGCCCCGTGATCGGCAAATTATGAACATCCCGTGCCCGCTCGATGAAGGCCAGCGCCTCGCGCGGCGGAATGCCCGCCTTCTGCGGCTCTTCGCCGGTATTCACTTGAATGAGGCAGGCGGGGCGACGTTCAGATTTCGCCATCTCCTTCGCCAACGCCTCGGCCAGCGACTCGCGGTCAACGGTCTGGATGACATCGAACAGCGCAACCGCCTGCTTCACCTTATTGGTTTGCAGCGGGCCGATGAGGTGCAGTTCCAGATTGGGATGCGCCTCTCTCAGGGCCGGAAACTTCTCCTGCGCCTCCTGCACGCGGTTTTCGCCGAATACCCGCTGCCCGGCGGCCAGCGCCGCGCGAACTGCTTCCGCCCCGTGGGTTTTCGAGACCGCCACGAGGGTCACAGTCTCCGCCGCCCGCCCGGCGGCGATAGCGGCGGCGGCAATCGTCTGCCGAACCTCGGCCAGCGCCTCGGCAATTGCGCCCGTCATCTTTCTCTCTCCTTCGTCAAGCCCGCGCCCCGGCAGAAATCACCACTTGGGCCCTGCCCTCGGCAAATTTCGCCGAGCTTGTCACACGCCGCCCGGCGCGTCGCGCGTCTTACGCTTCTTCCTAAGAAATCCGAACAAGGTTATGATCCAACTCAAGTTACAAGTCTGTAAGGCAGGGATTTTTCGCTCGAAGGCTCCCGGCACGGTCAGCGGCCCGAATTTTGCTTGCTTTGAGAGCGCGGGTTCGGAATCCTGATGAGCACGATCAGAGCTTAGCGGTTTGAGGGAGCGGTTCAATGACAATGAAACTGGTAATCGATCCCTCCTCCGATCGGCCGTTTTCCGACGCGCGCTGGGTTAAGGTCGATGAGCCCGATACCGTTGCGAGCGCCGCCGAGGTTCAGGCCGAGGCCAAAGCCGATGGTAAAACCACCGACGATGGCCTCACCTTCGCCGACGTGCTGGATACAATCAACCCACTGCAACATTTGCCGATCATCGGCACAATTTACCGCGAACTGACCGGCTCGACCCTCTCGCCCGCCGCACGCATCATCGGCGGCGGCCTCTATGGCGGCCCGATTGGCGTCGTGCTGAGCATGGTCGATGCGACCATTCAGGAAGGCACCGGACGCGACATCGGCAGCAATGTTCTGGCGATGGTCAAGGGCGACCCGCTGGGCAAAGAGGCGGTTGAAAATATCGCCAAAGCGAAAGACCTCGACGCCAAGCGCCCGCAATTGGCCGAGGCCAAAGCCGCCGTCGCCGCGCCCGCTCCCATCGTTACCGCGCAATTGGCCGCCGAAACCCCCGCTCCGGCGGCGCTCGCGCCTGCCGCAACGCCGACGATTGCCGCCCAGGCCGCGACGCTTCCCAATGAAAACGGTCGCATTGCGCTGACCAGCAAAGGCCCGATGGGCGGCGTTGGCGGCCCGACGGCAGCCATGCCCGCAGGCTCGACCGGCTTCATCGGCAAATCGAATATTCCTTCCGGCGGCATGATTACGCCCGCCGCCGCGATGATGAATGTCCAAGGTCAGGGCGCGGTCGCCCCCGCGCAGCTTCAGCCGGGTCAGGGCGTTCCGGGCCAAACCGCCGCCGATCCGACGCAATCGATGACCGGCTTTGCCGGTGTGGCGGCGCTGCAAGCGCAACGCTCCGCCCCGCAAGCGGTGCCCGTGGCCCCGTCGACGCTCGAAGCCGCCGCCGCGACTACCGTTGCCGATGCGCCGCAGGAAGCCGGTTGGTTCAAAGTGCCGGAACGCACCGCCCGCAGTGCCACGCGCACGCCGCCAGTGTTGGAGCGCCGCGAGGTCAATAACACTCTCGCCAATAAGCCGAGCGTACCTAATCCCGCCGCCGTGCAGGCTGCCGAGACCGCCGCACGCGTCCCGCCGACGGGGGGCGATGCGCAAATCCTCTCCTCCGGCGCACCCTCCATTTCCGATGCGATGGCCCGTGCCCTGTCGAAATACGACGCGCTGGTCAAAACCCGCACCAAACCCGCTGGCGCGGTTGACGAAGCCTATTAATCGGCCTGGGTTTTTCGCCTTTCGGCTGAGCGAAGCCTTCAAAAGCGCCTAGACGCGCCCCTTCCGATATCCGCTGTCACCCCACCCGCGCCCTAGTGCGCGGCGCTTGGTCGCGCCCGCCTTGTCAAAAACTGTAATTTCGGTTACAAAACCTCATCGAACCCCCTTGAATTAAGTGAACGGCGTTATTATGTTGCCTGAACAGCGTTAACCCGTCTGAACGGTGCTGCCATGCGCCGCTCGGTCAAGAGGAATATGTTCATGCGATTCAAACTGCTCGGCACGCTTACCGGCGTGCTTCTCGCCAGCAGCAGCGCTTTTGCGCAGCAAGTCACCACCAAGGCCCCCTTCACGGTGACGATCGGCGGCTCGGTCCGCTCCGATTTCGGGTTCATGCAGGATGACACCGCCAATGTGCAGGATCGCGAAGCCCGCCTGGACTATCGCCTGCACCTGAAGGCGGAAGCCAAGGCCGAAAACGGGCTGGTCTATGGGTTCGATGCGCGCCTGCGCAACAATCAGAACAGCGCCGGCCAGACCAATCAGGATGTGGTCGGGGCTGACCGCAAGTTCGTCTACCTGCGCGGCGATAGCTGGGGTCAAGTCCAACTCGGCGATAATATCGGCGTCGCAACCCAGCTCGAAACCGCAACGCCGAATGTCGGCATCGGTCAGGGCGACGTTGTCGGCTTTGCCAATTTCGGTAACTACAGCTTCTTCTACTTCGACCGCGATACTTTTGCGACGCGCATCACTTACGTGACCCCGCGCTTTGCCGGGTTCCAGGCGGGCGCCACCTATACGCCGGAATATCGCGACACGGGCCGGGGCAATCGGCGCGGCGATAGCGATGTAACCGGCGGCAACTATAAGGACGAACTCGAATTCGCCCTGACCACCCAGCAGAAGTTCGGCGCGTTTGGCGTGCAGGCTTCCGCCGCCTATCTGACCGGGAAAGAAAAGGTTCCGACGCGCGGCGATTTCGCGGTGCTCTCGCTCGGCGGCGTGGTGAGCTATGATGTTGCCACCGGCCAAACGATTGCCGTCGGCGGTAATTACTTCGACAATGGCGAAACCAATAAGGTGAAAACCGCGCGCGGCACGGCGGAAACGACCGGCTGGAACGTCGGCGTCTCCTACACGGTTGCAAGCGCCTGGGCCGTGGCCGCAAACTATACCGAAAACCTCACCGAAACGCCGGGCGCGCGCGACCAGACCGATAAGGTGTTCGGCGTCGGCGGGGCCTATCAACTCGCCCCCGGCCTGTCGCTGCAAGCCGATGCCGCCTTCTTCGACATCGAAACGGCAACCGGCCTGAAGGCGGGCAAGACCAGCAACGAAGGCACGCAGTTTACCCTGCGCACGCGCGTGGATTTCTAAGCCTTTAGACCGCAAGAATCGGAGGGGCAGGAGGATTGACCTTCTGTCCCGCCCCGATAATGCTGGGAGCCGATAGTTCAGCGAGGCTCCCATGATACTCCGCGATGCGGTTGCCGATGATGTTCCCGGCATTCTGGCGATTTATAACGAGGTGATCGCCACCTCCACCGCCGTCTATATCGACGATCCCGTGAGCTTGGCCGACCGGCAAGCCTGGTTCGCCGCCCGCCAGGCCGAGGCCTATCCCGTTCTCGTGGCGAGCGAGGGCGATAACGTTCTGGGCTATGCCTCCTTCGGCACCTTTCGCGGCCCGTGGCCGGGGTTTCGCTATTCGGTCGAACATTCAGTGCATATTCGAAACGATCAGCGCGGCAACGGGCTTGGCGGCCGGCTGATGGAACCCCTGATCGCGCGCGCCGAGGCGATGGGCAAACACATCATGATCGGGGCCATCGACGCCGATAATGCGGGCTCGATCCGCTTTCACGAACGTTTCGGTTTCGAAATAAGCGGTCATATGAAAGAGGTTGGCTTTAAATTTGGCCGCTGGCTGGACTTAGTGTGGATGCAGCGGAAGCTGAGCTAGAGCGCTCCCGCCAGCACCCGCGCCGTCATGTCCGTATCCATATTCGCCCCCGATAGGATAACCGCGACGCGCTTGCCCTGCTGCCGATCCCGCTCCTGAATCAACCCAGCCAAACCAACCGCGCCCGCCCCTTCGGCAAGATTATGCGTGTCGTGAAAGAAAATCCGCACGGCTTCGGCAATTTCGGTTTCGCTCACCGCGAGGATCCGGGCCGCGCCCTTAGCATAGATCGCAAACGCCTCCGGCACCGGGGCGCGCACGGCAACGCCATCGGCGAAGGTGTTCGCGCTGGCAGTTTCAACGATCCGGCCCGCCTCAAAGGAGAGTTTCGCCGCCGCCGCTTCGGTCGACACCACGCCGACCACCTCAGTCGTCAGCCCCAAAGCATCGCGGGCGGCAATCGTGCCGCAAATGCCCGATCCGCAACCGATCGGCACGTAAATCGTTGCAAGATCGGGCACCGCTGTCAGAAGTTCGAGCCCATAGGTGGCAACCCCGCGCAGCAGTTCAGGATGAAACGGCGGCACCGGAAACAGCCCCTCCGCCGCCGCCACGCGCATGGCTTCGGCCTTCGCACTATCGAAATCCGCGCCGAATTCCACAACCTCGGCGCCGAAACCGCGCATGGCGGCATTTTTCTCCAGTGCATTACCCTGCGGCACATAGATTTTCACCGTCAGGCCCGCCGCCACCGCCGCGCGCGCTTGGGCTTGACCGTGATTGCCGCGCGTCGCCGTTACAATCCCGCGTACCTCCGGGTGGGTCCGCCGCAGCCAATCGATAAAGGCAATGCCGCCGCGAATCTTGAAGGCCCCCGTAGGCGTGTGATTCTCATGCTTCACCCAAACCTCCGCCCCCAACCTTTGCCCGAGCAGCGGCCAGGCGAACTGCGGCGTTGGCGGCATTTGGCGGTAGATAAGGGCTGCGGCATCGGCAAGCGCGGCGCGGGTGAAGGGCATGGCATGGCTCCGAGGCAGGTTTGCAACAACGGGGTTTCTCTAGCGCCCTCGCCCCCATTAGGCTTTCACCCATCTGACCCAATCGGCCCGTTTCCGATGACCTCTTATCCCGCTGGCCCCTACCGGCTCACGCTGCTGCCGCATCAGCCCTATGCAGTGCGCTATAGCGCGGCTGCACCGGCGCTCGGTTTTGCTTTCGACGGGCAGACGGGGCGGCACGCCTTCGATAGCGACCGGCTGCGCCCGTTCCGCACCCGCCCGAATAGTTTCGCCTATGTGCCGCCGGGGTGCGCCGTGCAATCGCGCTCGCCTACCGGGGGCGAGTATCTAACGATCACCTTGGCGGACGCCTTACCCGCGCCGCAAACGACCGACCTTAGCGCCCCCGCCCTGCGCCCTTGGCCCTGCGGCTTCGGCAAGAACTGCTCGCGCCGGGCCGCATTGATCCGCTGGAACTGGAGGCGCTGGCCGCCCAATTCGTCGCGGGCGCACGGGAGGCGCTAGCCCTCCCCAAACCGCGCGCCGCCGGATGCTGACGCCGCAACGCTTAGCCCGGCTCGACGCTCTCATCGAGGCGCAGCTTGCCGAGGGTATCAGCGTTGCCGCCCTGGCAACCGCGCTTGGGCTATCGGAGGGGTTTTTCAGCCGCGCGGTGAAAGCCAGCTTCGGGGTTTCGCCGCAAGCCTATCTGCTGGATCGCAAACTGAGCCGCGCCCGCGCCTTACTGCGGACCAGTTCGGAGGGTTTAACCCAAATCGCCCTTGCGGCTGGCTTTTCCTCCCACGCGCATCTAAGCGCTGCCTGTCAGCGCTATTTGGGCGTGGCACCAAGCGTTTTTGCGCGACCGGCGCTAAACCGCCATCCCCGCCGCCCAACCGCTCGACCAGGCCCATTGAAAATTATAACCGCCGAGCCAGCCGGTCACATCCACCGCCTCGCCGATGGCATAGAGGCCGGGAACATCGGCGGCTTCCATCGTTTGCGACGACAGCGCCTTGGTATCGATCCCACCCGCCGTGACTTCGGCCTTGGCGTAGCCTTCGGTGCCTACGGGGATGAACGGCCAGCGCTGGACCTTCTCTGCCACCGCCAGCAGCAGCTTATCCGGCAGATCGGCCAGCGCGCGGGCCGCTGCGGCCTCCGGCGTCAGGGCGGCTGCCAATCGGCTCGGGACAAGCTGCGCCAGAATCGTTTTTAGCTCCGACTTCGCCCGGCTGCGTTTGGCCGCGAGCAAAGCTTCCGCCGCGTCGCCCTCCGGCAGCAAATCGAGCCGTACGGTTTCGCCGGGCTGCCAATAGCTCGAAATCTGCAAGATCGCGGGGCCAGAGAGGCCGCGATGGGTGAAGAGCAGCGCTTCCCGAAACGCGCGCTTGCCGATGCTGACGCGCGCATCGGGCACCGCCACCCCGGCGAGCCCGGTCATCAGGTCCAACTCCGCGCCGCCCGCCGTGAAGGGCACCAGGGCCGGGCGCGGCGGGATGATCGGAAGACCGAAGCGTTTCGCCACTTCATAGGCAAAGCCGGTCGCCCCCATCTTCGGGATCGACGGGCCGCCGGTCGCCAGAATCAGCGCCGGAGCGCTAAAACTACCCTTATCGGTTTCGATGACGAAATGATCGGCGCGGCGCACATCGGTAATCGCGTGGTTGAGCTTCAGCGTCACATCGCCCCGCGCCGCCTCGTCCAGCAGCATCGTCACAATCGCCCGCGCCGAGCCGTCGCAAAACAATTGCCCCAGGGTTTTCTCGTGATAGGCGATGCCATGCCGCGCCACCATGTCGATAAAATCGAACTGCGTGTAGCGCGCCAGCGCCGATTTGGCGAAATGCCGGTTGTTCGATAAAAACTTATCCGGTGCGCACTCCAAATTCGTAAAATTGCAGCGCCCGCCGCCGGAAATAAGAATCTTCTTCCCCGGCACTTCGGCATGATCGAGCACCAGCACCCGCCGCCCGCGCTGCCCCGCCGTCAGCGCCGCCATGAGCCCCGCAGCCCCGGCGCCGAGAATGATAACGTCATAGGTCGTCATGGTCGGTCCCGTGGATCAGGGGCGCTGCCCCCGAACCCCCGCCCAAGGGCCGCGCCCTTGGGGAACGCGATTTCCTTTAGCGCGGGCAGAGAGACTTGAGCGCATCATTAAAATAATTGGGATTGCCAAGGGGCAAGCCCCTTGGCTGGGGTTCGGGGCGAAGCCCTGACCTTTTCCCTACGCTTTAGGCCGCAACAGCCCCATCAGATCGTAGGTCTTATCCAGAACCGGCGTTGCAATCGCCTGCGCCCGGTCGGCCCCGCGCGCGAGGATACGGTCGAGTTCGGCGGGGTCGGCCATCAATTGATTGAGCCGCACGGACATCGGCCCCATCACGGAGACGGTAAGGTCGGAGAGGTCGCGTTTGAAGCTGGAGAAATCCTTGCCCGCGTAGTCGGCGACAACCTCGGCCAGCGGCTTATCGCTGAGGGCCGCGAAGATGTTGAGCAGATTGGCGGCTTCCGGGCGGCCTTCCAGCCCTTCGACGCTGTCGGGCAGCGGGAACAGGTCGGTTTTGGCCTTTTTCACCTTGAGGGCGATGGTATCGGCATCGTCGGTGACATTGAGGCGCGAGTAATCGGATTCATCCGATTTCGACATTTTCTTGGTGCCGTCGCGCAACGACATCACGCGGGTGGCCGCGCCGAAGATTTGCGGTTCGGGTAGCGGGAAGAATTCCGTGCCGAACTGGCGGTTGAAGGCCCCAGCGATATCGCGCGCTAGCTCCAAATGCTGCTTTTGGTCCTCGCCCACCGGCACATGAGTGGCGTGATAGAGCAGAATATCGGCAGCCATCAGCACCGGATAGGAATAGAGCCCGAGGCCCGCCATATCCTTTTGCTTACCGGCTTTTTCCTTAAACTGGGTCATGCGGTTCAGCCAGCCGAGCGGCGTGATGCAGCCGAGCAACCAGCCCAACGTCGCGTGGGTCGGCACCGCCGATTGGTTGAACAGAATGTTTTTCTCGGGGTCGATCCCGGCAGCGATATAGGTCGCCGCCACTTCGCGCGTCGCCTTCAACAGCGCCGCCGGCTCTTGCGGCACGGTGAGGGCGTGCAGATCGACGACGCAGAAAATGCACTCGAAATCCGCTTGCAGCTTCACCCAGTTGCGGACCGCGCCCAGGTAGTTGCCGAGATGCAGGTGATGGGTCGGCTGAATGCCGGAGAAAATGCGCTTGCTCATGCTCCTGCTTATCGCGGAACCGAGGGGGGCGGGTCAAGATATGCCAGCAGGTCCGCGCCACGATGGCCCGCCGCAACCCCCTCGACGAAAATCACATCGCCCTCGGCGCTGGCCGTCCGCAAAGGTTTGATCGCCTGATAGGCGGGGGAGGCGTACCAGCCGTGCGCGGCGGCGCGGTTGGGAAACGCCAGGAGAATCAGATCGCCCGGGGGCCAATCCCCTTCCAGCCGCTCGACCGGCACGCCATGCACCAGATAGCGCCCGCCGAACGGTGCAAGGGTCGCGTCGATCTGCCGGAGATAGTCGAAAAGCTCCGGCCCAGGGCGGGTCACGATCAACCGAGCGAGCGCGTAGGTTGGCATTCGGTATCTCCTCTTTCACGCGGAAACCAAAGCGCGACGCGCGGCCAGGCTGCGCCGCAGCCCAACGGTTTGCAACCCGGCGAAGACAGCCACCGCCGCCGCCTGGGCCAGCACGAACCCCTCCCCGAGCAGCGTTGGCGTAACCCAACCGCTCAGCAGAAGCACAACACTATCGCCCACCCACACGAGGTTCGCACCGATCACCGCATGGATTGCCGCGCGCCTCACAGCCGGGCGGCGCGCAAGAAAGATCAGCAGCAACGCATAGGGCAGCAGTGCAAGCCCGCCCCAGACCATCAAGGGTTCGGGCAGGCCAAGCCAGGGGTGAAGCCAGCGCCCGGCGAGAAGAAGCAGCAGGCCCATTGCGCCGCTGGCGAGCGCATCGAGCAGAAGGGCGCAGCGTAAAAAAGGGTGAGGGATCATGGTCAATCTCCGAAAGGGATGGTCTAACGGCCCGCAGTCTTGCCCCCCGAACAGCCCCCCGTCGATTACGTGGAAGGTAATTGGTTTATGGCCAAAGGGCGCTATTCTGCCGGGATGACGCAGCTTTCCCGCCCCACTGTGCCGCCGCCGTTCGGCGATCAACTTCGCACTTGGCGACGGCAGCGGCGCGTCAGCCAACTCGATCTTGCCCTGGAGATCGAAATGTCGCAGCGGCACCTGAGTTTCATCGAAAGCGGTCGCACGCGCCCCAGCCGCGCGCTGGTGATAAGGCTGGCAGAAGGGTTGGACGTACCGTTGCGCGACCGCAATCAAATGCTGCTGGCGGCAGGCTATGCCCCCGTTTATGGCGAGCGCGCGCTGGACGATCCGGCGTTAGCCTCGGCACGGGCGGCGATTGAGCTTATTCTGACGGGGCATGCACCCTTTCCTGCGCTCGCGGTCGATCAGCGCTGGACGCTTATTTCCGCCAATCGCGCGCTCGCGCCGTTTTTGGCGCTCGTCGCCGATAAAAGCCTGTTGGCGCCGCCCATCAATGTGCTGCGCCTCAGCCTGCATCCGCAAGGGCTTGCGCCGCATATTCTGAATCTGGGGGAATGGGCCGCACATTTGCTCGATCGGTTGCGCCGCCAGATCGCCACCCGCGCCGACGCCGACCTGAAAACACTCTTGAGCGAGTTGACGGGGCTGTGCCCCTTGGACGCGAGCCCGCGCGGACCGGATTACGGCGGCGTGCTCGTGCCCCTGCGCCTGCAAACGCCCGTGGGGCCGCTCGCGCTCTTCTCCACCACCACCGTGTTCGGCACCCCGACAGATATTACCCTGTCGGAACTGATGCTGGAGGCTTTCTACCCCGCCGACGCTGAAACGGACGCGCGGCTGCGGCAGTGGGTCGGCTAGCCCTTCCGGCGCAGCGCTTTCAAATCGCGCAGATTGACCCCGCCGAGCGCATGGCCCACGGCGAAAAACAGCAGCGCGCCTGCGGTGCAGAGACCCGCGAAAATCGGATAGCGCAGGCTTTGCCCCGGTTGCAGCATCGGCAGCCAGCCAGGGCAGTGCCGCAAAAATCGCGCCCGCCATCAGCAGCGCCGCCAGCAACAGCCGGGGCGTCCGGCGGCGCAGGCGGGCGTCAATCGTTAGCAGCCCGCGCCGGTGCAGGGTGACGCCGAGCATCGCCACATTCAGCCACGACGATAGGCTGGTCGCCAGCGCCACCCCCGCCGCGCCCAGCCAGGCATCAGCGCCAAATTGAACAGCAAATTCGCAATCAGGCAGACGATGGCGAAGCGCACCGGCGTCCGCGTGTCTTCCCGCGCAAAAAAGCCGGGCGTCAGCGCCTTCACCAGCACGAAAGCGGGCAGACCGACCGCGAAAGCTTGCAGCACCAGGGCAGTGCCTTCGGCGTCTTCGAGACTAAACGCCCCGCGCGCGAACAGCACGATCATGATCGGCTCGGCGAGCGCGATCAGCGCGGCGGTCGCGGGCAGGGTCAGCATCAGGCCATATTCGAGCGCGCGATTCTGGCTGGCCTGCGCCGCCGCCGCCTCGCCCTGGCGAATCTGGCGGGTGAGCAAGGGCAGCAGCGCGGTCGCAATCGCCGCGCCGACGACGCCGAGCGGCAGTTGCGCGATGCGGTCGGCGTAATAGAGATGCGTTACCGCGCCCGTGGGCAGCAGGGAGGCGATCATCATGTCGATCATCACATTAACGTGCATGATCCCCGCCCCCAGCACGCCGGGCAGCAGCAGCTTGAGGAGCTTTTTCACCTCGGGCGCAGGCGCGGGCGCGGCAGCCGCAGGGGGCCTTCGCGCGATGGCAGGCGGCGGCCAGCCAGAGGAACTGCGCGACCCCGGCGCAACGACGCCCCAGGCGAGGGCTTCCGCCACGCCGTCAAGCCCGCGTTGCCCCAAGATCGGCGCGAGCCCCAGCATCGCCGCGATCATGCAGAGGTTCAGCAAAATCGGCGTCGCCGCCGCCGCTGCATATTTGTCGAGACTGTTCAACACCCCCGCTTGCAACGAGGCCAGCGAGACCAGCAATAGATAGGGGAAGGTGATGCGCGCCAGATCGACGGTAAGGTTGAATCGTTCCGGATCATCAATGAAACCGGGGGCCATTGCCATCGTCAGATACGGCATGCCCGCTTCCGCGACTCCGAGAAACACAATCAGCGCCGCCAGCAGCACGGCCAGCGCCTGTTCGGCAAACATCACCGCGCGCCGGTGCCCCTCGGTCGCCAGCAGCCCGGCAAAGACTGGAACGAAGGCGGCATTGAACGCGCCCTCGCCGAACAGCCGCCGAAAGAAGTTCGGCAGCTTGAACGCCACCAAAAACGCATCCGATTCCGGCCCGGCCCCCAAGACCGCCGCCTGCACAACATCACGGACAAACCCCAGCACGCGGCTGAGCATCGTAAAGCCGCCAACGGTGGCGATGGCGCGGGCGAAACTGGGAGGCATGGGGAAGTTTTAAGGGAGTTTTCAGGGCTTGGGTAGGGGGATCGAAATCCTCGCTAAAATCGAATGATTCCCGTGTTGTATTACGATAATTTATCTACTCGATACATTTTTTAGGGGATGTTTCATGTCGATATTTCGATTTTTATTGGCATTGCTCATCCTTCCCATTTTGTCCGCCTGCGCAACCCGACCGCCAGACGCCTTATCGCCCGAGGCCCCTGTGTCGGCTGAGGAGGGGGTGATTGTCTACGGGTTTGCCTGCCGAAGCTTTCTAGAAAGCCGCTGCACAATCGAGTTCACTCGGCTGACGGAAGGGGTGTTTTCCACTCAACCGAAAGACCGGGTTCGGGGCGTAACCGGGGAGAAGAATATCTATAGTTTCCAGAACCCCGATAGCCGCCGCAATTTTGCCTACTACGCCCACCGCGCCGCGCCCGGCACTTATGCCCTACGCCGCTTTACTGCCGTGGCGAATAATATTCTCAGCGTCTTCACCGTCACCGATGCGCACACCGACCGGCCCTATGCGCCGTTCCAGGTGGACGCGGGAAAGGTTCATTATCTCGGCGATTTCACCTTCTACACAACGCCGTTTAAGGAGGAAGTCCCGGTCGAACGGGACGAAAATCCAGCGGCGATGGCGGCATTTTTGAAGGATTTTCCCAATCTTCCCGCCGAACGGGTGACACGGGTGATCGATTTTGGGCCATAATGCCGCCTCCAATGGGACCTTCAGACCTTCACGCGGTGATTTTCGATGATGAAACGGGCTTGCCTTCTCCTTCTCGCGCTGCTTGCAAGCTGCGTCCGCCCGCCCGAACCGCCCGTGACGGCGGAAACCAGCCTGCCGCCCGGTAAGGCCATCGTCGTGCATGGATTTATGTGCAGCACCTTCTCGGAAACCCATTGCAGCATCGAATTCGGGCGCTTGATCGGCGAGACGTTCTCCGAAACCGAGAGCCAACGGATTTACGCGGTGGCGCGGCCGGAAAACCTGATGCGCTTCGCCGGGATGGGTTTGCCGAGCGCCCCCAATAAGGACAAAAAGATGGGCTATTATGCCCATGTCGTCGAACCCGGAACCTATGGGCTCAAGCAGTTTTCCACCCACGGCAACAGCCAAACGTCGAATTATCTGACGGTCGATAAAGAAACCAAACGGCCCTTTGCGCGCATCGAGGTCGAGGCCGGAAAGATCAATTATCTCGGGGATTTTCTGTTTAGAACTAGCGCGCCGAAAGGCGAACACCGGATTATTCGGTTTGAGGACCGCCCAGCGGCGGAAGCCTATCTGGCGAGCTTCCCCAAACTCACTG
>NZ_LAJY01000360.1 GCF_000963705.1 Elstera litoralis
TGATTGGGGCTGCCGTCGGCCGGTGCATCGGCAGTTCCGGCAATTGCACGGGCTCACCTGTCGTGCCGCCTTTGGCGAAACCTAAAGTATCGTTGCGCAGAATGACGAAGCGCAAACTATCGGTTTCGGTAGTGAGATAGAGCGTGCCGCCATCGGCATTCGACAGCTCTTTCGCGCCAACGATGATTTGCTCCAGCAGACGATCGGGATTGCGCTCCGCCGCCAGCGCCGTGCCGATCTCGATCAGGCGCTTAAGCGCCGTTTCGGCCGTTACGGTTCGATCCGCGGTGATACTCATCGCATTGCAATCTCTGTGTCGCTTCGTTCGTTATCTTATGAGTATGACGCGCTTTGCATGCATTGTCATCCGTGCGTCGCATTTTTTACCGTGTTTTAATCATTTTTGAGCCGCAATGATCCCACTAGAGTGCGTCTTTTAACCGCATCGCTAGCATCCCCGCGACCAAGGCCGCCGTGCGGAAGCGCCCGCCAGGGAAGGCGGGACGCGGCAAAGACTCAAGCAACGCCAGCCGGTCGGAACGGTCGCAAATCCCCTCGGCCAGCAAGGCCCCCGATAGGGTTGCGAGCGCCAAACCGTGACCGGAATAGCCGTGGGCGAACCAAACGCCTTGCTCCAACTGGCCCATCTGCGGTTCGCGCCGAGGGGTGATATCGATGAGCCCGCCCCAGCCGAACTCGATCTTAGCGTCGGCGATCTGCGGGAAGGCGCGCTGCAAGCGCGGGCGCAGCGCCTTGATAATATCGCGCGGCTCCCGCCCGGAGTAATTCGCCAACCCGCCGAAGAGCAAACGGCCATCGCCCGTGGGCCGGAAATAATCTAGAACAATATTGGCATCACAGGCCGAAAGCGGGCGGCTCAAACACGTCTCCAATCGGTCGCCCAAGGGTTCGGTGGCGATGATGCAGCTCGCCACCGGCATAATGAGCGGCCAAAGGTCCTTCACCAATCGCCCAAGATAGGCATTGCCGCAGAAAACCACCTCTTTGGCATGAACCCGGCCCTCCGCCGTCGCCAACATTGGGCGGGTGCCGGAAGCCCAGGCCGTAACCCGGCTTTCCTCATAGATCATCGCCCCCGCCGCCTCGGCGGCCCGCGCCAGCCCGAGCGTATAGTTCAGCGGGTGCAGATGGCAGCCGGTGGGATCGTACAGCCCGCCGCAATAGAGCGGCGAGTGAACCGCCGCGCGGGTTTGGTCGAGGCCCCAGACTTCCAAATTCGACTGGCCGTAATGCTCGGCCATGCGCGCCGCCTCCGCCCGAAACTCGGTCAGATGGCGCGGTTTCAGCGCGAGCGTGATCGCGCCTTCCATGAAATCGCAGGCAATCGAATGCCGCGCCACCCGGTCGCGGACCAGATGCACCGCCTCCAGCGATAGGGCGTAAAGCTGCTGGGCCTTATAGAGCCCGTAGCGCGCTTCCAGCGCCGGTTGCGACGCGGAGAACCCATTGAGGATCTGCCCGCCCGACCGGCCCGACGCGCCACTGCCAACCGTCCCCGCCTCCAGCACCGCCACGCGCAGGCCGCGTTCGACCAGATGCAGGGCGGTACTGATGCCGGAGATGCCGCCGCCGCAGATGGCGACATCGACCTCCACCTCGCCGCGCAATCGGGCGCGCGGCGGGCGCTTCGGCGCAATCGAGGCTTCGTAATAGGATGGCGGGGGAAGGGGAGCGACGCGCTTCATACCGCGAGCATGGCTGAAAGTGCCCGTGCGATGCAACGATGAGAATGCACCCCTGCCGCAATCCCGCCGCTAGCCTCTGGCCGCAATCCGGCTTAAGATCAAACCCAGATGACAAACGAGGGCCTTATGGACCGCTTTGCTGAGTGGATCAGCCAACACGCAATCACCGAAGTCGAATGCCTGGTGCCCGATATGTCGGGTATCCCCCGGGGGAAGATCCTCCCGGCGCAAAAATTCCTGACCAGTTTTGGGGATCGCGGCTTACGGATTCCCGAAGCGATTTTCGTGCAAACGATCAGCGGCGACTATCCGCCCGACGAGACCGTTACCAACCCGGCCAATTCGGACGTGTTCCTGCGCCCGGACCCGGACACGATCCGCCTCGTCCCCTGGTATTCGGAGCCGACCGCCCAGGTGATTACCGACTGCGTTTATGCCGATGGCCGCGTCGTCGATATCTCCCCGCGCGAAGTGCTGCGCCGCGTGTTGCGGCTCTACGAGGCGCGCGGCTGGACGCCGGTGGTGGCCCCGGAGCTGGAATTCTATCTGGTGAAGCCGAACACCGACCCGGATTACCCGCTGGAGCCGCCGATCGGGCGCTCGGGACGGCCGGAAACGGCACGGCAGGCTTACGGAATCGACGCGGTTAACGAGTTCGATCCGCTGTTCGAAGATATTTACGATTATTGCGAAAAGCAGGAAATCGACATCGACACGCTGACCCACGAGGCCGGGGCGGCGCAGATGGAGATCAACTTCAACCACGGCCCCGCCCTGTCGCTGGCCGATCAAGTCTTCCTGTTCAAGCGCACCGTGCGGCAGACCGGGCTGCGGCATAATCTCTATGCCACTTTCATGGCGAAGCCGATGCATAACGAGCCCGGCAGCTCGATGCATATTCACCAAAGCCTGCTGGATAGCACCACCGGCGAAAACCTCTTCGCGCTGGCCAATGGCGAAAACTCGCCCCTCTTCCTCTCGCATATCGCCGGTT
Organism: Elstera litoralis; assembly: GCF_000963705.1. Taxonomy (GTDB): domain Bacteria; phylum Pseudomonadota; class Alphaproteobacteria; order Elsterales; family Elsteraceae; genus Elstera; species Elstera litoralis. The sequence goes on from NZ_LAJY01000360.1 coordinate 2,701, forward strand.
TGCAGAAATATCTGCCCGCGCTGCTGCCGCTGATGGCCCCCAACGTCAATTCCTACCGCCGTTTGCAGCGTTTTTCCGATGCGCCGATCAATGTGCAATGGGGGCACGACAATCGCACCACGGGGCTGCGCGTGCCGGTCTCCAGTCAGGAAGCGCGCCGGGTGGAAAACCGCGTGGCGGGGGCCGATACCAACCCCTATCTCGCAATCGCGGCCTCGCTCGCGGCGGGCTACCTCGGCATGGTGGAAGAGTTGGAGCCGAGCGACCCGGTGGTGGGGAGCGCCTATGATATGGCGCACACCCTCCCCCGCCATTTGTTCGACGCGATGCAGAAGCTCAACCGCTCGCGCCCGCTGCGGCAGGTGCTGGGCGAGCGCTTCGTGCAGGCGCTCACCGCCGTCAAGCAGCATGAATATGACGCCTATCAGCGCGTCATTTCTTCCTGGGAACGGGAATTTTTGCTCCTCAACGTGTAGCCGCGCGTTGACATCAAGGGCGTCTGCCTTAAGGGTAAGTCTCGCAACTGCAAAAGGCCGAAGAGCCGGTTATTTCAAGGAGATGACAGGGATGCACACGGTTAAATTTTGGGCTGGTACGACGGCTCTGTGCCTCGGCCTTCTGGGGATTGCGGCTCCTGCCGCCCTCGCACAGCGGAAAGTCGTCAACGTTTACAATTGGTCGGACTATATCGACCCGAAAGTGCTGGAAGCCTTCACCAAGGACACCGGCGTTAAGGTCAATTACGACGTTTACGATAGCCAGGAAGTGCTGGAAGCCAAGCTGACTGCCGGTAAATCCGGCTATGATGTGGTCGGGCCGACCGCGCAACCCTTCCTGGCCCGGCAGGTCGCCGCCGGTCTCTATCAGCCGCTCGACAAAAGCAAGTTGAAGAACCTCGGCAATCTCGACCCCGATATTATGAAGGCGATGGTCTCCGCCGACCCGAATAATGCCCACGCGATTCCCTGGATGTGGGGCACCAACGGCATCGGCTATAACGTTGGCAAGGTGAAAAATATCGCCGCCGATGCGCCGGTCTATTCGATGAAAATGATCTTGGACCCGGCCACCGTGTCGAAGTTCAAGGCCTGCGGCGTGATGGTGCTGGACGCGCCGACTGACGTATTCCCGACCGTTCTGC
>NZ_LAJY01000361.1 GCF_000963705.1 Elstera litoralis
GGTGTTGAGCCTGACGATTGGAAGCCGATGGTGTCGATTGGTGCAGGCGTTCAGGAAATCAGAGTTAAAGACGAAACCGGTGCCTACCGCACCCTCTACGTCGCGAAATTTGAAGAAGGCGTTTATGTCCTTCACATCTTTCAAAAGAAGACTCGGAAGACCAGTCAACATGATCTCGATCTTGCCGAGAAGCGATACAGAAACGTTCTGAAAGAGAGGCTGACATGAGTGAATTTTCTCAACCCTTCGCCAGCGTCTGGGATGCGATTGAGGAAACGCCCGAGGAAGCGGAGCATATGAAGCTTCGCGCGGCACTCATGCGGACCATCACGCAGCATGTTCGCGACGAGCTGCTTCAGCGTCAGGGCCTCTCCCAGTCCGACGCGGCGCAGCGCTTGGGGATGACGCAGCCGCGCCTGTCCGATCTTCTCCGAGGAAAGATTGGGCTTTTCTCAATCGATGCCCTGGTGGGGATCGGCGCAAAAGCCGGGATGCGCTTCGAGATTACTCCGATCACGCATCACGCCGCCTGATTGTCTTTTTAACTCTCATACACCATCAAACTATGGCTCGGCACGCCCAGGGCCTCCAACCGCTTGCGCCCATTGAGGAAACTCAGCTCGATCAGATAGGCCGTTGCCGCCACCTCGCCGCCGACTTTGCGGATAAGCTCGATGGCGGCTGTCATCGTCCCGCCGGTCGCCAAGAGATCATCGAGCACGACGACGCGCTGGCCGGGCCGAAGGGCGGCCTCCTGAATTTCGATGGTATCCTCGCCATATTCGAGCGCGTAGCTATGGCGCACGGTTGGCCCCGGCAGCTTGCCTTTTTTTCGCACCATAACAAAACCGATACCGAGTTCGAGCGCCAAGGGGGCTGCGACCAGAAAACCGCGCGATTCGATGCCGACCAGCAGATCGGGCTTTAGCGGCGCGATGAGGGCGTGTAACTGCTTTACCGCCTCCTTCCACGCATCGGCGTGGGCGAGGAGCGTCGAAATATCGTAAAACAGAATCCCCGGCTTGGGGAAATCCGGCACGTGCCGGATATGGTCTTTTAGGTTCACGGGAAGGCCCTTCTTATCGAACATACCGCCCAGATGAGCACTAGCGGGGTTGCGCTGGCAAGGCTAAGGTCGTCGCACCCTTTTTGTTGCTCCTGTGATTATGCGGTGCCGAGTGCCATGACGATTCAAACGCTTTCACTCGCGTCCGGCGCTTTAGCGCTCGACCTTGCGCCGCAGTTGGGCGGTGCGATTGTGCGGTTCCAGCACGGGGAGGCGGCGCTGTTCCGCCCGCTTGATCCGAGCGGCCCGCAGGAGGCGCGGCTGACGAGCTGTTATCCGTTGGTGCCTTTCTCCAACCGCATCAAGGAAGGGCGGTTTCGCTACGGCGGCGTGAGTTACCAGGCCGGGCCGACAGCGGCAGGCCAGCCGCACGCAATCCACGGCGACGGGGTGCGGCGCCCGTGGGATGTGGTCGCTGCGGGGCCGAAAGCGGCAACCTCGTCTATCAGCATAATGGGGCCGAAGGCTGGCCCTTCACTTACCGCGCTGTACAGCATTTCGAGCTGACCGACACGGGCCTGACCATCCGCATGGCGGTGACGAACGAGGATATTCGCCCGTTCCCCGCCGGCATGGGGCTGCACCCGTTTTTCCCCAAAACTGGCGCAACGCTGACCACCTACGCCCCGACCTTCTGGAAGGGCGACGAAACTAAGCTGCCGCTACTGGAAATGCCGGTGCCGCCCGTCTGGGATTTCGCCGGAGGCCGCGTGATGGCGGAAGTCGAGGTGGATAATTGCTTTGCCGGGTGGAGCCGGAGAGCGATCATCCGCTGGCGCGACAAGGGGCTGAGCCTGACGATGACGGCCGATCCGGTCTTCGGCACCATCGTCGTCTTCTCGCCGCAGGGGCAGGATTTTTTCTGCGTCGAGCCGGTGACGCATCTCAACAATGGCATCAATCTGCGCGCGGCGGGCGTGGCGCAAACCGGCGTCGTCGATCTGCTGCCGGGTCAGAGTCTCAGCGGCGCGGTGCATTTCGCGGTCGAGGAAGATTAGGTCTGCGGCCTTGCAGCCCCTTCCCGCTGGGGCTGCCCTCGTGTATGGAAAAGCTCAAAGCTAAGCGGGGGTTCCCCCCGTCGAAAACTAAGAGAGTGATCCGATGACGCAGGTGATTACGGTTATTGGGGGTTCGGGCTTCGTTGGGCGGCATTTGGTGCAGCGCCTTGCGAAAACCGGCGCGCAAATTCGCCTCGGGGTGCGGAATGCCGAAGCCGCCAAGCGCCTGAAGCCGCTCGGAAATGTTGGCCAGATCGTGCCGATGGGCGTCGATATCGGGCGCGGTATCGGGCTTGAGGCGGCGGTCGCCGGGGCCGATGTGGTCATCAATCTCGTCGGGATTCTCGCGCCGGGCGGCGGCAATCGCTCGTTCGAGGCGGTTCAGGCCGAAGGCGCGCAGCGCGTGGCCGAGGTCGCCAAGGCGGCGGGTGTTGCGCGCTTCATTCACATGTCGGCGTTGGGGGCCGATGCCGCGTCCAAATCGCGCTATGCCCAGACCAAGGCGGCGGGGGAAGCGGCGGTTCTGGCCGTTTACCCGAGCGCTATGATCGTCCGCCCATCGATCATTTTCGGGCCGGAAGACGGGTTCTTCAACCGTTTCGCCACAATGGCGCGGATGGCCCCGGCGCTGCCGTTGATTGGCGGCGGCGAGACCAAGTTCCAGCCGGTGTTCGTCGGCGATGTGGCGGAAGCGATTGTGTCGGCGGTCAACGATCCGACGATTTCCGGCATTTACGAGTTGGGCGGGCCGCTCACTTATAGTTTCAAGGATCTGCTCGCCTTCACCTTGGAAACCGCACATCTGAAGGCGGTTTTGCTGCCGATCCCCTTCTGCGTTGCCTCCCTGATGGGCTCGGTGATGCAGTTTGTCCCCGGTGCGCCGATTACGGCGGATCAGGTCGAACTGCTCAAAACCGATAATGTCGTCAGCGGTCGTTATCCCGGTCTGGCGGATCTGGGGCTGACGGGGGCGACGATTGAAGCCATCGTTCCGGCCTATCTCGCGCGGTTCCATCCGGGCGGTCGCTTTGGGAATCTGAAGGGCGTTTGAAATGGCGCTGCATTTCACCCCTGAAGAATTAGCGGCGCGGCGGGCGAAAGCCTGCGCGGCGATGGCGGCGCAGGGGCTTGATGGGCTGCTGCTGTTTCGCCAGGAGAGCATGTACTATCTGACGGGCTACGATACCTTCGGCTACGTCTACTTCCAGTGCCTCTATCTCGGCGCGGATGGACGCTTGATGCTGCTAACGCGCGCGCCGGACCTGCGCCAAGCGCAGCATACGTCGATGATCGACGATATCCGCATTTGGGCCGACCGCGACGGCGCGGACCCGGTGAATGAGCTAAAGGAGATTCTCACCAGCTTCGGCCTTGCCGGGAAAAAGCTGGGGGCGGAGTTCAACGCTTATGGGCTGCCCTACGCCTTGGGCAAGCGGCTGGTGACGGCGCTGGAGGGGCAGTTTACCCTCTCCGACGCCTCCGATCTGGTCACGCGCCTGCGCCTTATCAAAAGCCCCGCCGAACTAACCTATGTGCGCCGCGCGGCGACCCTGGCCGATCTGGCGCTCGATGCCGCGCACGACATCATCGCGCCGGGGGCCTTCGAGGGCGATATTCTGGCGGCGATGCATGGGGCGATTTACGCGGGCGGCGGCGATGATCCGGCCAATGAATTCATCATCGGCTCGGGGCGCGACGCGCTGCTCTGCCGCTATTTTTCGGGCCGGAAATATTTGAGCGCGGAAGATCAGATTACGCTCGAATTCGCCGGGGCCTATCGCCACTACCATAGCTGCCTGATGCAGACGATCCCAGTCGGGACGATCACCGACCGACACCGGACCTGCACGGGGTTGCGATGGACGCGCTCGCCGCCTGCCGGGACGCGCTAAAACCGGGCGAGCCGGTGGGCGGGGTGTTCGATGCCTATGCCCGGGTTTGTGACGCGGCGGGTGAAACCCCGCATCGGTTGAATGCGTGCGGCTACAGTCTCGGCACCACCTTCGCGCCGAATTGGATGGATTGGCCCATGTTCTACACGGGCAATCCGGTCGTCATTCAGCCGGGGATGGTTTTCTTCCTGCATATGATTCTGATGGATAGCGACGCGGGAATCGCTATGTGTCCAGGCCTCACCGTCGAAGTCACCGAAACCGGCAATCAGCCGTTGACGCGGCATAAGCTGGAATTGATCGGGCGGTAAGGGATTTAGGGGCGATATCGCAGGATACCGTCCCCTAAACTTTAGCGTCAGCCGATCTTTACGGCGCTGCGCTTGCTTTCGAGCACGCTCAACTCTTTCTGACGCTTCTCATCTACCTTGGCGAGTTCGGACTCGCATTGGCCGGGCTGGCTCGCCGGGCAGGTGTCGCGGGTTTTTTTGGCCATGCCGTCGTACTTCTGGGTGATCTCGCCCTTCAGCGTATCGAAATAGCTGTCGCGCTCGCCCGTCGTCGGGAATTTTTCCGGCGGCAGCAGCAGTTTGACCGGGTTCGGGTAGCGATTATTGGCCCCGGTTGCGGCATCGACGATCAGGCCGACCCCGCCGCCCAGCAGAATATTGCCGAAGGTCGAGCCGGTGAACTCGCTCTCGACCTGCTCCGTCACCGTCAATTGCCCGGCTTTGTCGCAGGTAACGGAGAGGGCGTTCTTCGATTTGGAGAGTTTCAAGCTCCCCGGCGTGGCATCGACCGTGCCGATGCGGGCGCCGTCGCGGTCCACAAGGCAGCGTGCGCCGGGCGGCGTGCTTTCGAAGGAAATGAGATCGTCGGTGCCTTCGACGACCGTCGCACAGGCGGCTAATTGGGTCGCCACAAAGGCAACGGCGAGCAAACGAAACAGGCGCATAAAAACTCCGCTCTCACAGGATCGTGATTAACACAGGGGCCTCCCCCATGAGCGGCATTTTAATAAGAATTTAATCTATTGTCGTCAATCGGAATGCATGTTGAGGTTGATGATGTTTGATGTTTTATTACCAGTGTATGCAAGATGCGCGGCGTGATGGCGGAATGCTGCGTTTACCCGCAAAAATTTATTACCTTTGTTACTAGTTTTAGGGCGAAAAG
>NZ_LAJY01000362.1 GCF_000963705.1 Elstera litoralis
ATATGCAAATCGCCGTCGGCGCGCACGTAAAGATCGATCAAACTATGGCGGGAAAGCTGTTCCAACATGTGATCGAGAAACCCGATGCCGGTTTTAACATCGTAAACGCCCGTTCCATCCAGGTTCACCCGAACCTCGATACTGGTTTCTTTCGTGCTCCGCCGAACGTCCCCTTGCCGCATGGACCGATCCAACCCTTCGCCGTGACTGTGTTACGTCCTTGTAACAGGCGCAGGAAGGTGGGGAAAGGGGGGCGGAAGCCCCCGCCCGCACAGCACCCTTGCGTTATTCCGCCGCTTGCGACAGCAACACCGGGCGATGCTGGGCTTCTTCGTCCGTATCATTCGCCGGGGCTGCGAGTTCCACGGCATCGCCATCGGCGGTATCGCGCAACTGGCGCACGAAGCCTTCGATGGTTTCCAGCAGGCTCGTCGATTCCTCGTTCAGCTTGCCCGCAATCGTCAGCACATGCACCGCCGCGTCGCCGGTATCGATGGCAGCCTGCGTCACGCCGCCGATACTGGCGGAAACCGTATTGGTGGAGGCCGCCGCCGATTGGATCGAGAGGGCGATGTCGGAGGTTGCGCGGTCCTGCTGATCGATCGCGCCGGAAATCTCGCCGTTGATTTGATCGAGCCGCCGGATAATCGCGGCGATGCCCGCCATCCCGTCGACGGCTTGGCGGGTGGTCGATTGGATCATCTGCACCTGGGCGGCAATATCGCCCGTCGCCCGCGCCGTTTGCGTCGCAAGCTGCTTCACTTCGCCCGCAACCACCGCAAAGCCCTTACCGGCATCCCCGGCGCGCGCCGCTTCGATGGTCGCATTCAGCGCCAGCAGATTGGTTTGCCCGGCGATGCCATTGATGAGATCGACGACCTGACCGATGCGCTGCGCCGCTTCCGACAGCGAGCGCATTGTGTCGGTAATCATATCGGCATTGCTCACCGCGTCGCCCGCAACCTTGCCCGCTTCCTGGACTTGGCTGGTGATGCTGGTGATCGAGCGGCTGAGTTCATCCGCCGCGCTTGCCACATTCTGCACGAATTCCGCCGCGCTTTGCGCGGCATCGGACACATGACCCGATTGACGGCTAGTGTCTTCGGCGGTGCGCGTCATGCCGAGTGCGGTCGATTCCATATCGTCGGCGAGACCGCTGACTTCCTGGACTACATGATTGACGCTGCTTTCCAAGCTTTGCGCCAATTCGTTCAGCGTGCGGCGCTTCACTTCGGCAGCGCGGCCTTCGAGCGCGTCCTGTTCCTGCGCCAAACGGTCGTTATCGATGGCCTGCTGTTTGAACACGTCAAAGGCCAGCGCCATTTTGCCGATTTCATCGGTGCGCTTGCGGCCCGGCACTTCGACGCCGAGATCGCCCGAGGCCAGCCGGTTCATCGCTTTGGTGATCGCACTCAGTGGCACGGCAATCCCGCGCGCCGTGAAAATCCCCACCACGGCCAGCACCGCCAGCAGCAAGGTTCCGGTAATCAGCAGCGTATTGCGCAGGCTATCGATATCGGCAAACACTTCCGCCGCATCGATTTCCCCCAAAAGCGCCCAGCGGATGCCGAACACATCGACGGGCCGGTAGGAGGAAATCACCTCGGCATCCCGGTAATTTGTAATTTCATGCACGCCGTCGCGGCCTTCGAGCGCCGCTTTGACCGAGCTGGTTTCGACATGGGTCGAGAGAATCGCATCGGCCCCAGAGAAGCGCGAGACCGAGCGCATCATCAGATCCGAGCCGACCATATAGGTCTCGCCCGTGTTCCCCATCCCGGCGGTATTGCCGAGCACCTTATTCATCCCATCGACCGGCAACTGCACGGCGAGCACGCCGGAGAAAGCCCCATCGGGCTGGAACACTGCCGTGGCGAGGAAGCTCGTCGGCTTATCGCCGTTCGGCTTATAGGGGGCGAAATCGGCCATCACGATCTTACCCGCTTCGGGATTGTCGCGGATGACCTTCACCAGTTTGGCGAGATGCGATTCCTTGAACGGCCCAGCGCGGAAGCTGGTGGCGAAATCATCGTTTTTCGCGACCGTATAAATCAGATTGGCGCTGGCATCGAACAGCATCAAATCGCCATAGCCCGATTCCTGGCGCACAGTGCGCAGCCACGGATGATGCT
>NZ_LAJY01000363.1 GCF_000963705.1 Elstera litoralis
GTTGCGCAGCAGCGTATAGCCCGCCCCCGGCAGAAACACTGCCGCGAACAAATACCATTGCAGCTCCAGCCAAGCGTTCGAACTATTATCGAAGAGATAGCGGATGAGTGCATTCACCGTGCAAACGATGACGGCGACCAGCAGAAACCATTTAATATTTCCGCCAACGAATTCGTTCAGCCGGTCGATGAACCGACTGAGGGATAGTAAAGCTCCCATAAGCCCCCCTCACTTTTTGTATCGGGGAAGCAAGAGGTTCCTCTTACTTCCCCTGTTTTTGCCTGCCTTACGGGGTGCGCTGGGCGCCCGCCGTGAAGGTGAAATTATCGAAGGTCGTTTCTGCCACACGGAACCAGAGGTACTGATCGTCGCGGAAGGCTTTCCACGGTTCGTAGATTTTCTTCCACTTCGGATTGGTTTTCGCCAATTCCTCGTAGAGTTCGTAGGAGGCCTTGTGAGCCGCCTGCAAAATCTCCCGCGAGAACGGGCGGAGCACCGCCCCCGAACCGATCAGCTTCTTCAGCGCAATCGGGTTTTGCGCGTCGTACTTGGTCATCATCGCAATGCTGGCTTCGTAACACGCGGCCTCCAGAATCGCCCGATACTCCTTCGGAAGCGATTCTAATTGCTCGCGGTTGACGATCGCCGACAGATTCAAGCCCCCTTCCCACCAACCGGGATAATAATAGTATTTTGCGACCTTATAGAACCCTAGTTTCTCATCGTCGTAGGGGCCGACCCACTCGGCGGCGTCAATCGTGCCTTTTTCGAGCGCGGGATAGATGTCACCGCCCGCGATTTGCTGCGGAACGCCGCCCAATTTGGTCAAAACCTGCCCGGCCAACCCGCCGATGCGCATCTTGAGGCCGTTGAGATCGGCAGGGGTTTTGATTTCCTTACGGTACCAGCCGCCCATCTGCGCGCCGGTTTGGCCGGCGGGGAAGCTAACGACATTATACTCTTTCAGGAAATCGCCGACGAGTTCCTTCCCGCCGCCCTGATACATCCACGCCAGATGCTGACGCGTGTTCAGGCCGAACGGAATTGTGGCTTCGAAGGCGAAGGTCGGGTCTTTACCGACGTAGTAATACATGGCCGTATGGCCCATTTCCACGGTTCCGGCCTGCACGGCGTCCAGCACCTGCAAACCGGGAACGAGTTCGCCCGCCGCGAAAACGCGAATTTGGAATTTACCGCCGGTGGCGGCCGCAACGCGCTGGGCGATCGTATCGGCCCCGCCGTAAATCGTATCCAAGCTCTTCGGGAAGCTGGAGGCGAGACGCCATTTAATTTCGGGCTGCGATTGAGCGATTGCCGGAGCGGCAATCGTAGTGGCGGCGGCACCGATGCCCGCAGTTTTTAAAACGCACGACGTTCCATCATCATCCCCTCAACCTAAGGGTCGGCAGGATGGGCAGGCGCGTTCGTTCTCGAACCGAACTTTTGCGGCCTCTCCCCAAGCGTCCGACGATTTTTTTATGACACTCAATCGGTTCGTTGCCGCGAAGATAGGCTTTCGGGTTAAAAGCGGGAGAGCTACCTTCGTAGGGGGCGGCGGCGGCACTACAGGCAAGGAGAAACGGGCGCGTGCAAGGTTGGGTCGTCATTGCGGTTTCGGCGGCCTATATCGCCCTGCTTTTCGGTATTGCCTGGTATGGCGATCGGCAGGCGGCGCGCGGGCACCCGCCATTGCGCTTTCTCTGGCGCAGCGGAATTTTCTTCGCGCTCACGCTGACGATCTATACGACGACCTGGAGTTTTTACGGCTCGGTCGGGCGCGCCTCGACCGGCGGATTCGACTTTCTGCCGATCTACCTAGGGCCAACGCTGGTGCTGCTGCTCGGCCGCCCGATGCTGCGCAAGGCCATTGCCGTCGTGAAGGCGCAGAATATCACCTCCATCGCCGATTTTCTCGCCGGGCGCTATGGCAAGAGCCAGGGGCTCGCGGCCCTGGTGACGCTGACGGCACTGCTGAGCCTGCTGCCCTATATCGCCCTGCAATTAAAAGCGCTTGGCAGCAGTTTCGATGGGTTGACTGGGCAAGGGGCGCTGCCGTCCGACCCGATTTGGTCGGATACGGCTTTTGCCGTCACCGTGGCGATGGCGGTTTTCTCGATTCTCTTCGGCGTGCGCCATATTCATGCCAGCGAGCGCCATCGCGGCCTGTTGCTGGCGATTGTGTTCGAAAGCCTCGTGAAACTCGCCGCTTTTATCGCGGTGGCGCTGTTTATTGTGATGAGCCTGCCCGAAGGGCCGGTGGAACTGTTTCAGATCGCGGCCAGACAGCCGGAACTGGCGCGGTTGCTCGATCTCGATTTGCTGGCCCCAACCTGGGTGAGCAATACGATCATCGCCTGTTTTGCCTTCTTCTGCATGCCGCATAAGTTCCATGTGCTGATGGTGGAGAATGAGGACAGCCGCCATTTGCGTCAGGCCGCCTGGATTTTTCCGGCCTATTTGCTGATTTTCTCGCTGTTCATCGTGCCGATTGCCCTCTCGGGCCTGCTACTGGTCGGGCAGGGCACGCTAAACCCGGATACCTTCGTGCTGGCCTTGCCCCTGCGGCTGGGCTCGCCGGAAATGGCACTGCTGGCGTTCATCGGCGGGCTATCGGCGGGAACGGGGATGGTGATTATGACCGTCGTCGCGCTGAGTACGATGGTCTGCAACGATGTGGTGATGCCGCTGCTGCTGCGCCGCGCCGCGTTTCGGCAGGAGCGGGACCTCACGCGCGTGCTGCTGTTCATCCGCCGCGCTGCGATCATCGTCATTCTCTTCTTGGCGTTTCTCACCTATCGGCTGATTGGCGAGAATTACGCGCTCACAACGATTGGGCTGATGTCCTTTGTGGCGGTGGCGCAGTTCGGCCCGGCCTTTCTGGGCGCGCTCTATTGGCGGCGGGCGACGCGGGCGGGCGCTGTTGCGGGGATCGTCGGCGGGCTGTTCATCTGGGCCTATACGCTGCTGCTGCCAGCCTTCGTATTGCTGCGGCGGTTAGATTTGGCGTTTCTTCAGACAGGGCCGTGGGGGTTGGAGTTTCTATCGGCCCATGCGCTGTTCGGCTTAAGCGAATTGGACGCGATTTCCCACGCGACCTTTTGGAGCCTGCTCGTCAATCTCGCGCTCTATATCCTAGTTTCGCTGCTCACACGCCCGTCTGCCGTCGAGCGCGCCCAGGCGGAAGCCTATGGGGACGCCGCACCGAACCTCGAACCGTTGCGCCCGCGCCTCTGGTCGGTGCTCACCCGGCTTGCCGATCTGCGCGCCATTGCCACGCGCTATTTAGGCGAGGAGGCGGGCGGCGAGGCCTTCGACCGCTTTATCGCCGCGCGCTATGCCGAGGCCGAGCCTTTCTATCGGGACGGTTTGGCCGATTTCGACGCCGTGCGCTTCACCGAACATCTGCTGGCGGGAGCCATCGGCTCGGCTTCCGCCCGTGTCGTGATGGGCGCGTCGCTGAAGCGGCGCAGCCTGTCGCGCGGCGACGCAAGGCAGATGCTCGATCAGGCCTCCGAGGTCATCCGCAGCCAGGCCGATCTGCTGCGCGGCACCATCGACAGTGTGCGCCAGGGGATCTGCGTGCTCGACCGCGACTTGACCGTGCTGATGTGGAACCGGCGCTTTCTCGATCTGCTGGATTTTCCGCCGAATCTGGTGCGCGTCGGCGTGCCGCTGGCCGAACTCGTGCGTTTCAACGCCGCCCGGCGCGATTATGCGGCGGGAGATATTGATGCGCTGCTGGTCAATCGTTTCGACGAAATCACTGACTGGCCCTATCGCCACGAGCGCATTCGCCCCGACGGCACCGTGATCGAAATGCTGACCGATCTCATGCCCGGCGGCGGTTATGTGACCACCTATACCGATATTACCGAACGGCATTTGGCGGCAGCGCGCCTGAAGGAGATCAACGAAAGCCTGGAAGCGCGGGTGCGCGAGCGCACCGAGGCGCTGCAAGCGGCTAAAGCCGAGGCCGAGCGCGCCAATTCCAGCAAAACCAGCTTTCTGGCCGCTGCCAGTCACGATTTGATGCAGCCGCTGAATGCCGCGCGGCTGTTCACCACGGCGTTGGGGGAGCGGCTTCAGGACGGGAATGCGGCGGCGGGGCAGGAAATGGTCGAGCATATTGCCGCCTCCTTGCAGTCGGTCGAACAGTTGCTGGCGGCGTTGCTCGATATTTCGGCGCTGGAGGCGGGCGCGATGCGGGCACAGAAGCGCGATTTCGCCCTGGGGCCGCTGCTGGAGCGGCTGGCGGTGGAAGTGACGACGCTCGCCGCCGACCGGCCCGCCCATCGGCCCTTGCGCGTGCGCTTCGTGCCGACGGCCGCGCGCGTGCAGACCGACCCGGATTTGCTGCGCCGGATCGTCCAGAACTTTCTCACCAATGCCGTGCGCTATACGCCGCGCGGCAGCCTGCTGTTGGGGTGTCGCGCCCAGGGGGACTGCGTGCGGATTGAGGTTTGGGATACGGGCATTGGCATTCCCGAAGCGCGTCAGCAGGAGATTTTTGAAGAGTTTCGTCGCCTCGCCCCCAGTGCCGACGATGGTCACGCCGGGCTTGGCTTGGGGTTGGCGATTGTCGACCGGATTGCGCGCGGGCTCGGCCATCCGGTTAGCCTACGCTCCTGGCCGGGGCGGGGCTCCTGCTTTGCCGTGACGGTGCCGCGTGCCCTCACCCCCACACCGCCGC
>NZ_LAJY01000364.1 GCF_000963705.1 Elstera litoralis
TTTGGGCAAAAACATACTGCGTCCCCGTCGTCGACGAGATCCCAGCGTCAACAGGAATACGCCCGTTCAGATTGGGAAGATTGAAGTAGGTCTGGTTGTCGCCACCAAACCGGCTCCCCAATAAGGCATATAAGGCCTGATACTGTTGCAAAACCATCCGCTGCCCATTGCAGGCATACCAACCGATCGGATTATATCCGAAAGGAAACATGCGAATTTCGCCAATAAAAGCGTCTGCCATAACAGCCTCCCGAAAATACGGTTAATTGTTGAAGTCTGGATAGAGGCCGTTTACGGCAATTGCGTACGACAGCACTAAGCTGGGTTGAATGTTCAGATGCGACTGATTGGCGCCGCCATCGACCTGAACCGTTTGCGACGCTGTTTGAAACAGCGTCCCCGCTTGCATTTCGTTACAATAGTAGAAATTGGGCGTAACATCCCCAGGAGCGTTCCCCGAGGAGGGGAGCATCCCGGTCGCCGGTGTCTTTGCGACAGACACAATGTGATTATGGGCGGGAACGGTTGCGGACGTGAGTTGAACCTCCTCTACGCCAGCCTTCTGGGCGAGCGCATAGTTCGTGCCGCCAGTTAACTGACCAAAGTTAACGGGGGTACGCCCGCGCAAATCCGGAAGATTAAAATTTGTCGTCCCATTGCCGCCATAGGTCGTGCCAATGAGAGAAAACAGCGCCTGATATTCGGCAACGCTCACAGCGCGGCCGTCGCAGGGCAAAAAATTGGCCGGCGCATATTGGTCGAACGCAAAAAGGCGAATTTCGCCGATATAAAACTCTGCCATGGGTTCCTCCAGTCGATAAGGGGGCCGAAATTAGTTGCGCGGCGGCCAAATGCCCTGCGTTGCAATGCAGATTTGCAACGCGAGAATCGGTTGCCGATTTTCATGAGGGGCACCCCCACCTGAGCTTGAAATCGTCGACGTATGCAGCGGTATCCAATTCGGATCGGTCGGCGAGGAAGGACTGGAGCTGTAGAGATTAAACGGCGGCGTTCCCGCTCCGCTGGCCGCGGCAAGGCCAATGTAATTGCCCGACGGGTTTGCCGCCGTCGTTGTGGTGGATTGCGACGCCACCAACGTGTGAATATGCGGCGGCATTTGTGCGGGGGTTAGCGTAACGCCCTCGGCCCCACCGGTTTTACCCAGTTGGAAGACGGTCCCACCAGCTTGGGACTGGCCCATACCAACCGCAACACGACCGCGCAAATCCGGCAGCGCGAAATTCACCTTTCCATCACCGCCATAGGTGTTATGCAATAGTGCAAAGAGCGCCTGATACTGTTGAATCGTCAGAATCTGGCCGTTACAGGGCAGCCAGCCTCTTGGGACCCGCCCAAACGCAAAAACTCTGAGTTCACCGATAAAGTTATCTGTCATTGCACCCTCCTCCGCTCGGCACGCTTTCAAGGTGATTCGGATCGTGCCGTGCCCTTAAAACACCATAGCACTGACCGGGAGTCACACGGGAAGTGAGTCAATTTAAGAATAAAACCGATTGAAAAAAATATAATCATATGCTAAAGAGTTGATAACTAGTATTACTCTAAAATAAGTTGCATGTGCAGGCACGGGGGCCATCCTCCGTCAATCTGGGCGTGTACTTGTTCTTTGGGCGACAACAGAGTAATATGTGACCTGAATTGCGGCTTGGAGGCGTGGCAATGCGCCTCCCTTCGCTGTGATGCTTGAGCGGTAAATGAATTTGGGTGAGCCAAATGGAACAGCA
>NZ_LAJY01000365.1 GCF_000963705.1 Elstera litoralis
CGAGAGCGAGAAGATCGTCGCTACCGGGCTGGTCGCCGCCGATATCGGCGGCCAAGGTCGCGAGGGCCGCGCGCACGGCAGCATGGGCGGCGGGCGTCGCGAGGCTTTGCGCGGCGTAGAGCGCGATATCGCCGTCGTTCAGCCCCGTCGCCGCGATTGTCTGGAGCCGCGCTGCCAGGGCGCGGGCCGCGACCGGATCAACCGTCAAAGCTTGGTCCAAGGCCGTCGCGATTTCGGCGCGGGTCCGGCGCAAGGGCTGAGCGATGGCGGCCAATGCGGCGTCCGCCCCCGTGGTCTGCTCGATGATCTGCCCGAAGCGGCGCGCATCGGCAATAACGGCGGCAAAAAGGTTCGAGATTGGCGGCATCGACGGCGGGGGTGAGCGCCCGCAACCGGGTTTCGAGACCGTGGAATGCCACTTTTTCGGTTGCGACCAGCAGCATATCGAGGTCGCTCAAGGCCTGATCGCCCCCGCCGCTCGCGCCCGCCAAGACCGCCAAACCCGGCAGGCAATCCGCCAGCATTTCGGCGAAATAGCGTAGGGTTTCCGTGTCGGCATGCAGCGCGCCTTCGGGCACCTCGGGGACGCCCGTGTGCAGGTCCGCGCTTTTTGCGCCAGGGTGCAGGGCCGCGTCGAGGGCGTGCAGCAACGCTTGCGGCGCGGGCTCGTCCAGACCGCTGACGATGCCATGCTCGCGCAGGAGGCGGATCCCGTCCAGGCTTTCGGCCAGCAGATCGCGGATCGCGGGCGTGAAGGCTTGGCGCTCGCTGCGCACTTCCGCCAGCAGGCTTTCGGCGTGATGGGCTAGGGCTTCGAGACCGCGCAGGCCGAGCACGCGGGCAAGGCCTTTGATCGAGTGGAAGCCCCGGAACAGTGCGGCAATCGCCGCCTTATCGGGCAGCTCGCCCTCCGGCAGAAACAGAATGGGTTCGATCTCGTCGAGATGCTGCTGGGTTTCAACGGCGAATTGTTCGACCAGATCGGAATTATTGGCGTTCATCGGGTTAGCGCCTCCCGCAGCGTCTGAACGAGCGGTGCGCCGTCCTCCCCCTCCCAGATCAACGGCAGCGGCCCGGCGGGTTTTGCGACCAGAGCGGTAGCCCCCGCCCGAAGCAGCGCACTTGCCGTAGCGCTCCCCGGCGCGGCGGCGCTGCTGAGGGCGAGGATGGGGGCGGGACCGAGCAAGGCGAGTTTGGCGATCACGGTCGCCGGATCCTGCGGCAGGCTATCGGTATCGATCAGGATGCGGTCTGTCGCCGCCGCGCCGCGCGCCGCCGCAAGCGCCGCATCCACCGAGGTTGCCGAGGCGAGAAGCTCAAACTCCCCCTGGAGCCGGTCCAACAGGAGGGCGTGCAAGACGGGCTCAAAGCCTATGAGAACGAGCCTCGGGTTCACGGACATCCTTTTCTAACGCAATGCCAGAGGGTTACAGGGGCGGCAGGAGCCGGTCGAGCGAAACCACGCTCATTAGGCGATCCTGGATGTGAAGAATTTGTGAAATCGGCAGATTATGGGCGTCTTCCGCCGGGCTAATATGGCTTTCCGGCACGGTTTCGATGCGCAAGACTTGGTGGACGATCACCCCGGCAATGCCGCCTTCAACCATCGCCAGCAGGCAGGGCGGGTTCGGCTCCAGCAGGATCGGCTCGCCCCCGCCGCTGAGGATCTGCCGCAGATCGATGACCGGCACCACGGCGTCGCCCACGTCGGCGAGCCCATGAAAGCCGGTGCCGCGATCGGGGATCGGCGTTACTTCGATCGACGCTTCCAGACGCTGAATGCGGTCGAGCGGCACGGCCAGGAACTCGCGGCCAATGCGCAACGTGAGATACTGATGGAATTCCATCGGCTTGACCGGGGCGGCCAGCGGGGCCGGGGCGGCGGTCGCGCGCGGCACCCACAAAGCCACCTCGTCGCGGATCGGGCGCAGCAGCGTTTCCGTATCGAGAATACCGACGATGGTTGCGTCGGATTTCACCAGATAGCTCGCGATTCCGGCGACCGGCTCGCGCAGCGCATGCACCTGATCGGCCGCGTAACGATCAATCCCCAGGCTGTGATCGGCAATGAGCGCCACCTCGCCCCCATCCAGTCCGACCACGACCCCCAACCTGCCGGGTTTGCCTTCTGGGCGGCCCAGCAGCGCGGCGAGCGAGAGGCCCAGCAGCGGCTCGCCGCGCCGGTTGAGCAGCCCGGCAATCCACGCGGGCGCGTGCGGGGCAGGGCGTAGGGTGGAGAGTTCCAGCAGTTCGACGAGGTGATCGATCTTGATCGCATAAACCTCGTCGCCGACTTCCAGCATCAAATAGGGTTGAGTTTGGTCGGGGCTGGCCTCGTCATCGTCGAGCGCGGCTGCCCCACTTTCCGTTGCCAGCAGCACCGCGCCGCTTTCGGCGAAGCTCATCAGGCTGGTGTCGGTCGTCAGATGGTCGAGGTTCAGCACGGACGTGCGCGCTGGCCCCTCGCCGAACTGACCGAGGATCATCGGGGCGGTGGCGCGCGCCTCGGGCGTTGCGAAGTTGATCTGCTCCGGGTCCACCTGGAGCATGGCGTGAACCTGATCGACCCGCAGGCCGACGCTGCCGCCGAGATCGGAAATCAACACGATAACGCCCGCTTCGCTCGATTGCAGACCGAGAATAGCGGCGAGGCCGATTTGGGGGACGACCTGGCCCATTGCCAGAACCAGCCCTTCAAACGGCGGCGGACTGAAGGGAAGGGGGGTAACGAAGGTGCTTTCGGTAACGCCGATCACCCGGTCGAGCGGGATGGCGAAACGCTGGCCCACCACAGCAACGGAGAGGTAGCGAACGAAGCCCTGAACGGCGACCAGACTTTTGCGTTCCACCGCGCCGTTCTCGGGCTGTGCCGCCATCGCTCGCAACCCTTCCCGCTTGTTCGATAGGGAGTGAGTATCGGGGCGTAACCCTTAAACATCAATGGTTTTCATTGAATGCCCGTAAAAGATGTGCCTGCGACCGGGGGTTAAATTATGTCCCAAGAATATCGGACAAGGGGGCGGGCGAAAGTGGCTCGGCGATGAGGTCCAACCCGTCTTCCAACTCGTCGAGATGATGCACCATCAGATCGGCGGCGCGGTCGCCGTCGCCGGCTTCGATGGCAGCGGCGATGGCCTCGTGATGGTCGGTGCCGCAAACGCGCGCGCGCGGGCTTTGGTAGAGAAGAATAATCAGCGAGGAGCGGGCGACGAGTTCGCGCAGAAGGCCTTCATAGAGCCGGTGATCGGCTTTGGCGGCCACGAGCAGGTGAAATTCCCCCGAAAGCCGAATGGCGGCGCGCTGGTCGCCCCGCTCCAGCGCGGCGCGTTCGGCGGCGAGATGGGCGGCAAGTTCGGCCCCGAAAGCGGCTCGGCGCGCGGCAGCCAGGCGGGCGATGACGGGTTCGATCAGCGTGCGCGCCTCAAAGACTTCGCGGGCGTCTTTGGGGGTGGGGCGGGCGATGAACGCGCCGCGATTCTTTTCGATGACGACGATACCTCGCGCGCCAAAGACTGAAGGGCCGCCCGCACGATGGTGCGGCTGACACCATAGATTTGGCCTAGATCATCTTCGCCCAGCTTCGTGCCGGGCAGCAGGCGGTGTTCCAGAATCGCGGTGACGACGCCCTGATGAATCGCCTGTGCCCGATCGACCGAGCGCCCGCCGCGCGCGGCCCTGCCCGGTTTCGAGTCGAAGGAGGGATCTACCAGCCCGCTCATCTATCGTCCTTCAATTGCATTTTGCCGAAAAGCAGCCGTTTTCTTTACCGCCCGGCGCTTGTTCACGCTACCAGCAAATTTTTGTATACGATCGTTGATTGTTTTGTGTGCGAATGCCCCAAAGTTCAGCAACGACCCACGCTGCTAGGGGTGGGAACCATGGAAAACGGCCCGGAAACCGATGGGTCAATGGTTGGCACAAGCTTTGCGATACAGGCTGGTATGCAGAGGGCGCGCATCTTGCGGGCGTCCCTGTCCCTCCGCCGACCGAGAGGCAAGGTACCGATGGCCGATCCCGCCCCGCTCGAACTTGTGGCCGTGACCAAACGCTATGGGACGACGGTTGCGGTCGATGCGGTCGATCTGAAGATTCCGGCGGGCACCTACTGCTGTCTGCTCGGCCCCTCGGGCTGTGGCAAATCCTCGACCCTGCGCATGATCGCGGGGCACGAGACGATCAGTTCCGGCGACCTCATTCTGGGGAATGCCAATGTCACCGATCTGCCGCCAGCGCAGCGCGGCACGGCGATGATGTTTCAATCCTACGCGCTATTCCCGCATCTCTCGGTGCTCGATAATGTTGCCTTTGCGCTCAAGATGCGCGGGATCGAAAAATCCATCCGCCATGAAAAAGCGATGCGCTTGCTCGATCTGGTGGCGATGGTGCCCTATGCCGCCCGGCTTCCGGCGCAACTTTCCGGCGGGCAGCAGCAGCGCGTGGCGCTCGCCCGCGCGCTGATTACCGAGCCGCAGATTCTGCTCCTCGACGAGCCGCTGTCGGCGCTCGACCCGTTCCTGCGCGTGCGCATGCGCGCCGAACTGAAACGGCTTCAGCGCGAACTCGGCATTAGCTTTATCCACGTCACTCACGGGCAGGAAGAGGCGATGGCGCTGGCCGATCTCGTGGTGGTGATGAACGGCGGCAAGATCGAACAGCAAGGTAGCCCCCGCGCGGTCTTCAACGCGCCGCGCACCGAATTCGTCGCGCGCTTCATGGGCGGGCACAATGTGCTGAAATCGCTCGACGGGCTGATTGCCGTGCGCACCGACCATGTGATCGTCGCCCCGATGGGCGGCCCCGGTCGCCCCGCCCGCGTGACCGAGGTGGAATATCAAGGCGCGTGGATCCACGCCAGCCTTACCGCCGAAGACGGCACCGAACTCATCGCGCTGGTGCCGGAAGCCGCCTACGATCTGAACCCGTTCCAGCCCGGCGCGATTGTTTCGATCACCTGGGACGCGGCCGCAGCCCACCACCTCGTTTAGTTTTTCGCCCCCCACGCCGCCGCGCCCTGCGTCGGCCTTCTATCAGGAGAGTATCATGACGGATCAGACGCAGAAGCCGACGGGCCTTAGCCGCCGCACGGTTCTCAAAGGGGCGGCGAGCCTTGTTGGCGTCGCGGCCGGATCGGGAACCCTCATCGGTGCCCCCTATGTGCATGCGGCGGAACCCAAGGTTCTGCGCTACCTCGGTACGGCAGTGAATGCGGGCGACGATATCTCCAAACGCTGTTTTGCCGATACCGGCATTAAAATCGAATATATTACCGCGACCACCGACGATGTGACCAAGCGCGTGATTACGCAGCCGAACTCCTTCGACGTGCTCGATACCGAATATTTCAGCCTGAAAAAAAAACTGGTGCCCTCGGGCAATATTTTGCCGCTGGAAGCGCGCCGGATTAAGGAATTCAACAATATCACCCCGGTTTTCACCAAGGGCGAATTGCCCAACGGCAAAAAAATCGGCGGCCAGGGCACGGCCCCGTGGAAAGTGCTCTACCTCGAAGGCAAGAATTCGAAGAATTTTGCCAAGAGCCCGACCGATTTCGTCACCCTGATTCCGACGGTCTATAATGCCGATACGCTCGGCATTCGCCCGGACCTGATTAAGCGCCCGATCACCTCCTGGTCGGAACTGCTGAACCCGGAGTTCAAGGGCAAGGCCTCGATCCTCAACATCCCCTCCATCGGCATCATGGATGCGGCGATGGTGGTGGAAGCGGCGGGGCTGCATAAATACGCCGACAAGGGCAATATGACCCGCGCCGAGATCGACCTGACCATGAAAATCCTGACCGAAGCCAAAAAGAACGGCCAGTTCCGCGCCTTCTGGAAGGATTTCAACGAAAG
>NZ_LAJY01000366.1 GCF_000963705.1 Elstera litoralis
CTCCCGCGCCCGTGGCAACGCCGGTTGTCGCCGTGCCGAGCCCGGTGATGACGGAAAAAGGCGCGCGCCTGCTGTTCCTGCCCGATAGCGCCGACATTCCCACCACCGCGCGCCCGACGCTGGAGGGCCTCGTCAAGCTGGTCCAAAGCCAGCCGGAGCGGCGGATTCTCATCACCGCCTATGCGACCGGTACGCCCGAAACCGCCAGCCAAGCCCGCCGCCTCTCGCTCAACCGGGCGCTGACGGTCCGCAGCTTTCTGGCCGAAAAAGGCGTCAGCACTGCCCGCGTCGATGTCCGCGCCTTGGGCGGGCAGGTGGCCGATGGCCCCGCCGATCGCGTCGATCTCGAACTGACCGCCCCTTAACCGCCGCTTCCTGTTTCTCCAGACACACCCTGAGACTGGCTTTCACCGATGCTGCATCACTTGACTGGAACCCGTCGCTACCTGATCCGCATGGGCTTGTTCTTGGCGCTCGGGACGGCGGTAACGGTGGCCTTATCGAGCGTTCTGAAGGATGCGTTTCTGCATAATCCGGGGCTGAACGGCGTTATTCTGGGCTGTTTGCTCCTCGGTATCGTCTTCATCGTCCGGCAAGTGCTGATGCTGACGCCGGAGATTGCTTGGCTGGAAAATTACCAGCGCAATCAATCCGCCGCCGTCGCCATTCCGGTGAAACTGCTGGCCCCGATGGCCGCGATGCTGGGCGAGCGACGCACGCGCCTCAGCCTCTCGGCCACCGCCACCCGCTCGCTTCTCGATAGTATCGGCGCGCGGCTGGATGAAGGGCGCGATATTTCGCGCTATCTCATCGGCCTGCTGGTGCTGCTCGGGCTGCTGGGCACCTTCTGGGGCTTGATCCAAACCGTCAGTTCGGTCGGCGATGTGGTTGGAAAACTCTCCTTCGGCGGCGGCGACGCGGTTGCGGCCTTCGAGGATTTGAAAAAAGGCCTGGCCACGCCGCTGTCGGCGATGGGGACGGCTTTCAGCTCCTCGCTGTTCGGGCTCGCCGGATCGCTGGTGCTGGGCTTTCTCGACCTGCAAGCCGGTGCGGCCCAAAGTCGCTTCTATAATGAGTTGGAAGAATGGCTCGCCAGCCTAACCCGCATCGGCGGCGGCGGCCCGACCAGCGAGGGCGACGCTTCGGTGCCCGCCTATATTCAAGCCCTGCTGGAACAAACCGCCGATAGCCTCGACGCCCTGCAACGCACCCTCGCCCGTACCGAAGAGGGGCGCGGCAGCACCAATGCCGCCCTGAATGCGCTGGTCGAGCATCTGGCCGCCCGCCCCGAGAAAGCCGCGCCGGTCGATGAAGTCTCCCGCAGTCATTTGCGCAATCTCGACCTGCACCTCACGCAGCTTTTGGACGAGCAACGCCACGGTCGCGCCGAGATGATTCACGAGGTCCGCGCTGAAATTCGCCTGCTCGCCCGCACTATCGCCGCCCTCGCCGACGAGCAGGAGCGTTAAGCCATGCCTGGGAATTCCCGGCGGCAGCGTAGTGGTCCGGTCGATTATTGGCCGGGGTTCGTCGATGCGCTCTCGACGCTGCTAATCGTTATCATCTTTCTCATTCTCGTGTTCGTGCTGGCGCAATATTACCTTAATCAGGCCCTGTCTGGGCGCGACGAGGCCTTGGCGAAACTGACCGACCAGATCGCCCAGCTTTCGGACATGCTGGCCCTGGAAAAGGCCAATTCGGCAGAACTGCAACTCAGCCTCGGGCGGCTCACCAGCGATCTGCAAAGCGCCGCCACGGCGCGCGACGAGGCCATCGGTCGCCTTGCCGCCGTGATGGCCGAGCGCGATAGTTTGACCGGGCGGCTCAACGATGCTAATGCGCGCCTCGGCGAGCTTCAGGGCCTCAATCAAAAAAGCGCCGCCGACCTTGAAGCCGCCAATAAGACCATTCAGGCCGACCGCGCCACGCTGGAAGTACAACTGAAGGAATTGGCGCAGCTCAAGGCCGATATCGATACCTTGCGCCGCGTCCGCGCCGAGTTGGAAGCCAAGGTCGCCGCCCTCGGCGGGCAAGTGGATGAGCGCGAGAAGCAGTTGGGCGCTTTGCGCGACCGCTCGAAGGAACTGGAAGCGCGCCTTGCCACCGCCGAAGAGCGCACGGTTCTGGCGCAACGCGATATCGCCCAGCGCGATATTCAATTGGCGGAACTCTTGGCGCGCGGCGAAGTCCAGGGCGGCGAACTGTCGCGGGAAAAAGCTCTCTCGGCCGAAGCGAAACGGCAAGTTGAGCTGCTCAATAGTCAGATGTTAGCCCTGCGCGAGCAACTCGCCCGCATCGCCGCCGCCCTAGAGGCCTCGGAGACCAAGACCAAAGAGCAAGACGTTCAAATCGCCGACCTCGGCAAGCGCCTAAACGCCGCCCTCGCCTCCAAGGTTGAGGAACTCGCACGCTATCGGTCGGAATTCTTCGGGCGGCTGCGCGAGGTTTTGGGCGAGCGCCAGGAAGTGCGGATCGTCGGCGACCGCTTCGTCTTTCAGTCGGAAGTTCTGTTCGATGCCGGATCGGCAGAACTGGGCGAGGCTGGGCGCGGGCAGTTGGCGGGGCTTGCCGCCGTCATCAAGGATGTCGCCCCGCGTATCCCCGCCGATCTAAGCTGGGTCTTGCGCGTCGATGGCCATACCGACCGCGTGCCGATCCGCACGGCGCAGTTCCCCTCCAACTGGGAACTTTCCACCGCGCGCGCCATCTCGGTGGTGAAATTCATGATCGACCAGGGCGTGCCCGCCGAACGCCTCGCCGCGACCGGCTTCGGCGAGTTCCAGCCGCTCGACCCCCGCGACGACGACCCGGCCCGCCGCCGCAACCGCCGCATCGAGTTCAAGCTGACCGAGCGTTAAGGTCTGTCGGGGCTTTGCCCCAAACCCCACTCAAGGGGCCGCGCCCCTTGAGAATCTGCCATTTCTTTTCATCCCATCAATCCCATAAGGTGGGATCGCAAAGCGGAGAGAGGTTAAGGCGTTTTCGCGGCAGGCTTTTGAGCCATTGCTTTGGGCTTCACCGGGGCTGCTTTTGCCGCCGGGGTGGGTTTTGCCAGGGTCGCTTTGACCGGGGCAGGCTTTGTTGGCATTTTTGCGGATTTAGCGCCCCCCGGCTTAGCTTTCGCCGCGCTGGCCGGCTTCGGCTTACCGCCCAGAGCGGCCAGGGCCGCCGCCCCGGTTGGGAGGGTTGAAACCGGCACGGACAGATGATCGGCGTCGGGTTTATCCGATAAAAGCTCTAAGCTGACCATCATGCGCGGGTTGCGGAAAACACCTAAGGCATCCGCCGCCGATTTACTGAGATCGATGATGAAACCGCGCGTATAGGGGCCGCGATCATTGACGCGAACGATGACCGAATTGCCGGTGGCGATATCGGTAACGCGCACGAAACTGCCCAAGGGTAAGGTAAGATGGGCCGCCGTGAACAGCCGATCATCGAGCGCTTCGCCGGTTGCCGTCGTATGGGTATGGCGGGAGCGCTTATACCAAGTCGGCCGCCCTTGCTGGACTGGCACACCGGCTTGACGCGCTAAAACCGGCGGCGCTGCCGCAGGGGGGTAGGCCGATGGCGCAGGTATCGGCGCTTCATCGGGTTTTACAACCGGCGCAACGCTTTGGGCCACCGGCGCACTCGGCGTCGCGGCGCAGCCTGCAAGCTGGATGAGAATCAGGCTCGCAAAAAAGCCCTGCCCGATCCGCACCACAGCAGTAACAGAGAATCGCTAAAACGGATCAGCGGCGCGAACGACGCACCCGAACCGGAACCGCCTGCTGAACGGGGGTCGCAACCACCGCGAGCGTCACGGACATAAGAACTGCAAGGCTCACCGCCAGAGTGAGAAGAATTGCATCCATCGCCCGTCTCCCTTGATCGTACCGTCGGCGCCTGATTTTAGGCCCCGTCCACGCTCGACATCATTTATGTGATTTGAGCATGGCAGCTTTGCTAGGGGCCTGCAATAGATTCCCGACACTCGAAAATCGTCAGGCCCCCTTCGGATTAAAATTGGGCGCTAGATACTGGGTAATGTCAACGGCATCGATCTGCTCGGGCTGCAAAAACTTTTCGGCATAGTCGCGGTAAACGCCGCTGCTGAGGAAAAGATCGAACAAATCAGGATCGACATGGGAATCCTGCTTCATCCGCGCCATGATGGCGATGGATTCCGATAGGGGTTTCGGCTTTTTGTAGGGCCGATCCGCCGCCGTCAGCGCTTCGAAAATATCGGCGATGCCCATCATGCGCGCCGGGATCGACATTTCGTGCCGCTTGAGGCCCTTCGGATAGCCGGTGCCGTCCATCTTCTCGTGATGCCCGCCTGCGATCTCGGAGACATTCTTCAGCAGCTTGGGGAAGGGCAGCGCATCGAGCATCTGGATGGTCAGCACGATATGATCGTTGATAATCTTGCGGTCTTCGGTATTAAGCGTGCCGCGCCGGATGGAAAGGTTCATCACCTCGTCTTCCAGCAGCAGCGGCTTCAACTCACCCTCAAGCCCCCAGTTTTGAGCCGCGATGGTTTTGATGCGGTCGACGCTGGCATCGGGAGTAAACTCGGTGCCGAAGTTGACCTGCCGGAGGAAGAGGAACTGCTCGTCGATTTCGGCGATGCGCGCGGCACAGGTCGCCGCCAGTTCCTTTTCGTCGCCGCCTTCAACCCGGCCGCGCCAATAGGCAACCTCGGCATCGCGGCGCAGAACCTCGTGACGGGCACGGATCTCCTCAATACGGTCGCAGATTTTTTCGAGCTTGGTCGCCTTGTCCATAATATGAACCGGCGTCGTGACCTTGCCCACGTCGTGCAAACCGCCCGCAACGCGCAACTCGTACCATTGATCGTCGTTCAGATCGAAAGAGGCGAACGGCCCGTCCGTCACCCGGCAGGCTGCCGCCGCCAACATCTCGGTTAGGGCCGGAACGCGCAAGCAATGGCCGCCGGTATAGGGCGATTTTGCGTCGATCGCGCCCGCCATCAGGTTGATGAAAGCATCGAACAGGTTGCGCTGTTCAAGAATAAGCTGCTGGTTGGTCAGCGCCATCGCGGCCTGGCTACCCAGCGCCTCGATCAGCGGCACCAGATCGGTCCCGAAGACTTCGACCGCCCCGGTAATCGGATTCTTGCGGTTGATGAGCTGCAACACACCGACGACATCGCCGAGATGGTTACACAGCGGCACCGTTAGGAAACTCTGCGAGCGATACCCCGTGGTCTCGTCGAAGCGTTTCGTGCCGGAAAAATCGAAGTCCTTGGCGTGATAGGCATCGTCGATATTGACGATCTTGCCGGTCAGCGCCGCATAGGTCGCCACATTATTGTGATTGGGGCTGCCGTCGGGCCGGTGCATCGGCAGTTCCGGCAATTGCACGGGCTCACCTGTCGTGCCGCCTTTGGCGAAACCTAAAGTA
>NZ_LAJY01000367.1 GCF_000963705.1 Elstera litoralis
GTGTGTTCCTACGATTGCATTCTCTCCATATCGGCAGGCTCAAAAAATTAACCTTGACGAAATTTAAGTTTGGCTTACATTTCAGCTCATGAACGAACTGAAATCCTATTTTTCGAGAAACCGGGGTGAGCGTGTCCGCATTGCGGCGGCGTTGGATATCAGTCCGGCGGCCTTGTCGCAGTGGGATCGTGTTCCTTCGGGGCGTGTTCTGGATATCGAGCGGCTCACGGGTATTAGCCGCTTCATTTTGCGCCCGGATATCTACGGTCCAGTAAGCGAGGTGATAACGGGGCAAGGCGTTTCCTCGAATAAGGTTGCATAGCGGGTTGAGGTACGAACCAGCCAAGTTGTAGTGTTGAAGATCGTTTCTCACCCTGTAGGAGTAATTCAATGTCGAATTCTGGCCCCATTTTCACCTTGCGCGCTGCCCTCGTGTCCGCTTACGGCGATGCGGATCGGGCCGATCTTGCCTTGAGGAAAGCCGGTTTTGCGCGGGTTATGCGGCGCAAGTGGTTGGAGGAAGATGACGGGCGCGCGGTGAGTATGCACACGCTGCACCGGCTGCTGGGGGTTGTGCCGGATCGGGTCGCGTTCCTGATCAATCTCGGGTTGGGCGATGGGCAGGATTGGCAGCGCTTCATGTGGCTTGGCCAAGCGATGGAGCGGACCGCCGGTGCCCAGCGCACGCTAAGCGGGCCGGGGCCGGAGCGGTTGGGCGGGTTGGTGGAACGCATGGCGGCCCTCAAGGCAGTTCGCCACGCCGAATATTGGATTACGCAGAACGGGCGGGAGCTTGCCGAAGAAGGTTTGAGCCTCGCGGCCTTTACTCTAATGGGCGATACGCAGTTTTTCGAGACGGCCGATTACATTCTTTACGGCCATAAAACCGAGGGGTGGGTTTCGGTGGTTCTCCCGGCTTCGGGGCCAGCCGTTATTGGGTGGGATTCGACGGCGGTTTTGCCCGAAGCGCTGGCCTGCCTGCTGGAATCGATGGCGGCGTGGGAGCGGGGGCAGGGCTGGCAGTTCCGCAACCGCATTAGCGATAGCACGCTAACCTACCCAACGCTGGCGATGGCCCAGCAGGAAGTGCAGCGCGCGCTGCGGTTGGCCCGCGTCAAGCGCGGCAGCGTGCGCGGTCTGTCCATCCGATCGGCAGAAGTGACGCCCGATAGGGCGAGCGCTGTGGTGGCGAAAATCCTAGGGATATGGCGCGACCATCATTTGGATGCCGAGGCGTTTGCGGCGCGGCTGCCGCGCGACGTGCAAGGCATGTGCTGCCTGTACCGTTTCGACGCGCGCGGGCTGCGGACGGACTATATCGGCTCCGAATTGCCCGCCATTTCCGGGGTGCCCTGGCGCGACTTAGAAGGCATGTCCTGCCAGGAAGAGCCCGGCAACCCTGAGTATCGCAGTTTTTGGATTGCACAATTGGTCGAGGGGTTGGGGCGGGGCAAGCCCGCAGGGCATGATATTCAAGTCGAGCATTCCGGCTCGACGGGGAGCTACCGGAGATGGTCGTTCCCGTTCAACCATCCTGAAGGGGGGGCGGGTCTATTGACCTATACCGCCGATGTGCGAGGGGCCGAATGCCTATTCAGATTGAACTCTTAAACGCAGAGCCGTTTGAAGCGGCCTTTTCCAATGATATGCAGCCGCGCGACCTGCTCGTGCAATACGGGCGAGTGCTGCGCCGGGTGATCGGGGGCATGCACGAAGATTTTGCTCTGCGCCCCTACCTCTGCGGCGATTTTGCCGATCTGCTGCGGGTGCAGCAGTTGGAACAGCCGAACGGGTTTGAACCGTTACTGCCGTTTCTCGTGCCGGATACCGCGCCGAATGTGGCGGGGCGTTGGCTGGCAATGGTGGACGAACAGGGTTTCGTCCGCGCTACCGTCGCCAGCCTCGCCACCTATATTCCCGAACGCGAAACCTTTCGAACGGTCTGCGAAGATTTGAGCCTGTTTCTCGCGGCTCCCCAAGTTGCCCGCGAACTTGGGGCCTATGCTACGTGCAGCGCACCAACAGCAGCTAAGATTTCGGGCCATGTCACGGTGCTCTCGGGCGGCTGGGTTCACCCAAAATGGCGCAAGCGCGGCCTGATCGGGGCAACGGTGCGGCTGATTATCATGGCGGCTTATGGGTTTGATACCCCTGATTGGGTTGTTGGCTTAATCGCGCCCGACCTGCCCATGAAGCTAACCGCCGATGGCTATGGTTTTCCCCGGCGCGATTCCGAGATTGTCCTGAATTTGCCGGGTTGGCCGATCACGCGCTTTACGCTTGGGGCGTTGAAGCGGTCCGAGGTCGAGGCCAGCCTGATCGAATATCGCCCGGCACGACCGGAACCCACGGCAGATGAGGTTGAGGCGGCGCGGCGCTGGTGGTTGGCAGCGCGGACGGATGCCGCCGGGCTGGCTTCCGCCGCTGAATAACTCTTTCCCTGCCTAGGGCCGCAGCCCGGCCCTAGGCCCTTTCCATCGATGCTTTTTTCAACGCGCGGATTTCCGCGCGCGGGGAGGTTTTATGTCTGAAAACAACAGCCTACCGCCCGATCTCGACGCGCGGATTTTGGCAGAAGCGGTGATCATGGCGCGGGGGCCGGAAGGGCCGGTGCGTGTGGCCTGGGCCGGGATCGCAGGGGGTGAGGTTACCGCCCTATCGATGGACCCATCGAAGCCCCCAGCGGAAATTCTACGTCTCAATGGCAAGGTGCAGCGCTTGACCTGGGAACCGCTGTATTTGCTGCCGGATTATCTAGGCTCGCCCGCCGTTCGCTGGGTTTCTCATTTGCGCTGGTTTCTGGCAGGGGCCGTCGCGGCGGCGCTGGCCTGCCTTGCGGCCTTCGGCACCGGCGGTGCGGTATGACCCGCGACGCCCTTTCTGTTTCCGAAGTCGTTCCGCCTGAAGGCGGTGTGTATCTGCGGTTGGATCTCCGCGCGGGGCTCCAGGGGGTTCTTATCCATCAGGATGAGGCGGCGGCGGTTGGGCTTTGGCGCGCTTTAGGGGCGCGGCTTGGTCTTTGGAAACCCCTTGCCGTTAGGGCTGTTGAGGCGGCCCGCCATTCCGGGGAGGTCTCCTAATGAGCGCCGATTCCGTTGAACTCGAAACCCGCATCGATGACCGCGCGCCGCCGTTTACCCCGGCGGGATGCCCGCTGAAACAGGTGGCGGATGCGGTAGCCTACCTGCGCGACTGGCACCGCTTCAAACCCGCGCACGATGGGCGAAACTGGCGCTTGGGCCGCCAGATTGTCACCGGGCGCGTGTTGGTCGATACCGCCCGGCGGCTTTCGACCCGGCTTACTGGGCGGCAGTATTCGTGAGCCGGGGTCTCACCTCTACGGCGGTTATGGCGCGGCGGGTCGAACCGCCCGATAGCTGGATTATTTCCCCGACCCCGCCCTGGGCAACCCGCGCGCTGTGCGAGCTTTTGGGCGGGCGGGTGGTTTTGTCGGGGTTGGTGGCGAGTGATCCGGCGTGCGGCGAACTCTATATGGCAAAGCCCCTGGCGGAATATTTCCGCGCGGTCATCGCCTCCGACGTGCATGATTATGGTGCGGGTCAGGACTTGGTCGAGGATTTCCTGTTTCCGGGGTCGGAATGGCTGGCCGATTGGATCATCACGAACCCGCCGTTCCGCCTGGGGCTCGAATTCGCGCTAGCGGCGCTGGCGCGGGCGGTTAACGGCGTCGCCCTGTTTATTCGGCTCCAATGGCTGGAATCCGAAGGGCGCTATTCCGAACTTTTCTCGCGGTTTCCGCCCAGCCTAATTGCGCAATTCGTGGAGCGTGTCCCGCTGGTGAAGGGTCGGGTAGACCCGGAAGCATCGGTGGCAACCGCCTATGTTTGGGTGGTGTGGGACAAGGCATACCAAGGCCCCACCCGCTTCGAATGGATAGCGCCCTGCCGCAAAAAGCTTGAGCGGGCTGACGATTACCCGCCGCGTGCCGACGCTGCGCCTGCGGCATTGCCGCTGTTTGGGGGTGCCGCATGAGCCCCTTATTCCGCTGCCGTGCTATCGCCGATCGCGGCCGCTGCCGCCGGGCGCTGCACAACCGCCAGGGCAAACCCCAGGCTTTCGAGCACGGCGGCCACCGTGCC
>NZ_LAJY01000368.1 GCF_000963705.1 Elstera litoralis
AAAAGGTGGGAGCCTCGAATATATGGAAGAGAATGACCCTGCAGAAATTCTAGATCAAATAATATATGATTTCATCGCAGGAATTCCACGTTAAGATGAATATTTTCCAATTCTCTTGTGGGTGACAGCATGTTTTTGAGGAGTATTCTTAGAAAATACTTGAGACAAGCACGATAGCAAGCGTCTTTAGCGTATCCGTACCGCATCCCCCTCCTCATCCAGCACGCAACTCCCGTCCTTCGTGCAAATCTCCCGATCCCTAGGCTCATCCTCAGCGATCAGCCCCCACCCTGCGCCCAGCTTCTCAACCAAAGCCCGCATTTCCTCCAGCGGCACAGGCGTCGCGCCATCCCAAAGCGAGAAGGCAAGCCCGATCTCGCCGCCCGGAACCGCCAGCCCGAACACGCCGGTCCAAAGGATGCGACCGCTCTTGAGGCGATGCGCGTTATAGAGCCAGACCATGTCATCAACGGCATCGGCGGGGTCAATAGCATCCAGCGCCCATTCGTCCGCGAGGCTGCCATCCGCCGCGTTGGTCAGCGGTTCGAGGTCGGTGAGGACGGTGCCCCAAGTCTGCTGCCAGAGGGTTTCCAGCCACGCCCAGGTATCCAGGCGGAGCTTCTCATAGGCGAGACGCAGGGCGTAAAAGTCGCGCACTTCACCGAGCGTCAGCCCGGCCGGGGGTTCCGTCTGGTCGGCGACCCAATCGAGGGCACTGCGGGTGGCGGGGTCGCGGTAGGCCAGGAGGGTTTCCGGCAGGGCGATGCGGATCATCAGCTTAGTCCCAAGGCAATGCGCCATTGCTGGCGGCGGAAGAGGTCGAAGGGGTCGAGGTCGGCTCGCAATGGGCGCGCTGGTTGGTCGGCGAGGTAGGTTTCAAACCGCCGCAGCAGGTGGAACCAGGAGACGGCCCGCCAAGCGCGCGAGGTAGCGCCGCTGGGGGCGTGGCCGTCCGGGGTGACATAGAAGCTCGCTACCTCTGCCTCGGGAAGCGCTTGGCTCAGATACTGGGAATAGGGGCGGAGTTGATCGAGGCTCAGCCCAGCCCAGTGCTTGAACTCTACTGCTAGGGCGACGGGCTTTCCGGCGGGCGTCTTCCAAGTGAGCAGGAGATCGATGGAGCCGCGTTTGCCCCGTTGCCGCAGGCCGGTGCCCACTTCCTTCCGCACGCTCAGGCTACCGGGGGCGATGTCCAGCGGGAGTGAGATCGGCGGCTCATCGTAAGCTCGTAAGCAATTGGCGGCATCGATCAGGGCTGCGGCAAAGGCACGGGCGCGGGCTTCTGAGGTGGCGGCATCGTGATAGGCGTTCGTCCCGAGAAAGACGGCAAGCCCCTTGGAGGATACCGGCTCCAAGAATTTCGCCGCGAAGGGCAGAGCATCGCTGTGGGTCAGTCCGTGCCTTGGATGAAACCCGAAGAGTCCGAGATCGGCCTTGCGGAGCGCATCGAAATCCAGTCCTTCCGGCAACGGGCGCGTCACGTGCGCGGGCGGTATCGCCGCCAGCATGTCGGCGACCTCAGCCATGACGCCGGGGGCCTCCATCGGCAACGGTCGATCCGGCCCTTTGATGCGTGTTGTTCCCATAACGGAAGCTCAAATCCGGGGCTGTTCTACGATTAATCGTAGAAAAACTCCGTTCTTCGTCACCTGTCAATCCCTGCTTTCGAGGCTTTGGGGTGTGGTGGCAATGCAGCTTCTTTGGGACGCTCGCGCTATGACCGAAGCTGACGCGACCGTTTCCCGTAAAGCCCGAGGGGCCGAGCTTCTCCGCAAGCTGGGGCGGCGCGTGCGCGCGCTGCGGCGCGCCCAGGGGTTGACCCAGGAAGCCCTGGCCGAACGGGTCGGTATTAGCGTTGACGGGATTAGCCAGATCGAGCGCGGCGTGAATTTCACCTCAATGGTCCATGCCGAAGCCTTGGCCGAAGCTGTCGGCGTACCGTTCCATGAGCTGTTCCGACTGGACCCCGTGCCGCCGCTAGAGCTTGAGGCCGAACGGCTGCTGGCGCTGTTCACGGCGCAACCGCCCGAGGTTCGGCGCGCGATGCTGGAACAAGCCGAGGGGCTGGCCCAACTCGCGCGCCGTCTTACATCCGCTAATTGATCTGATACTCGACCAGCCAACGGCCCTTGCCCTTATCGAGCCAGCGCAGGCGATATTCCATCGGCATCGTCGCGCCGTTGGTGAAGGCCTGCCCGGCACACAGGCGGATTTGCTCCGTCGGGTTCCACGAAGTTTCGTGGGGGTTCTCGACTTCGATCAAGCGGAGCCCTTGCGTGCGCCCGGCGGGGGAACTTTCCACCGCACCCTTTAGCGTCCGTAAGGTAACGGAGGCATCGCACAGCGGCAGGCTGTCCGCTTTCCCGCCGCCGAAACGGATCAGGTTAAGGCCGATCAGCCCCACCGCAAGGATCGTGATGATAATCTTATCGCGGCGGGGCACCGGCTCCCACACGCCTTTCTTGCGCCGATAGGTCGGCCCGCGCCAAAGCAGGAAGAGGCCGAGTGGGAAAAAAACGAGGCAGGCGAGCACGACAAACCAGTGTTTGCGGCTGACGGGAACGGTGGCGGTATCGTCGATCTTGGACATAGCTCTCCTGTTCCGGCGCGGGAGTGCGCCTGAGGGGTTAGGTGTTGGAAGATGACAAGAGGACGCGTCAAAAGCGGACGCGTTAACGGAGAGAAACTCCGCTTTCTGAGCGACGCGGACTAGCCGCTCCGCTGCAAAACTTCGATAGTGATCGGGCCGAGGTCTTCTCCCCGTCCGCTTCTGACGCAGACGGAAGCGAAGCTGACGGCAGACAAAGCGAGAAGCGGACCCCGGAGATGCGCTACGACAAACCTGAAATGATCCTGCGGTTGGCGCTCTTGATGCAGGGCAGCGCCGAAGGGCTGCGGCTCGCCGATATTGAAAGCGCTTTTTCCGTCAGCCGCCGCACGGCAGAGCGGATGCGCGACGCGGTGATCCGGCTCTTCCCCCAGGTCGAGGAACTCGCCGATGGCGGACGGCAAAAGCGCTGGCGCTTGCCCTCCGGTCTGCGCCCGGCGCTGCTGGCCCCGACGCTGGAGGAACTCTCGGCCCTGGATGCCGCTGGGAAACTGCTGGAGCAAGCCAGCCTCAAAACCCAGGCCGAGGCGTTACAGACCTTGGGCCAGAAACTCCGCGCGGCTTTGGCCCCAGCAATGCGCCGCCGTCTCGATCCCGATCTTGATGCGCTCAGTCAGGCCGAAGCCGTCACCCATCGCCCCGGCCCTTATGTGCCGATTGACGGAACGACGCTGGCGATTTTCCGGGAAGCGATCCTCGCTGGGCGCTGGATTGAAGGTCGCTACCGCAGCCGAATTACCGGCGTCGAGAGTGTGAAGCGGCTCGCCCCGCTCGGCTTTCTGTATGGGCCACGCCCGTTCCTGCTGGCCCAAAACCCAGAGTGGGATCGGCCACAGCATTATGCGCTGGATCGGTTTGCTGAGGTGCGGCTGCTGCCCGATCCGGCACCGGTCTTGGACATTGATCTTGCCGCCTTCGTTCAGCGCAGTTTTGGCGTGTTCCAAGATGCCGAAGGGCCGCGCCGGATCGTCTGGCGGTTTACGGCCCACGCGGCCCCCAATGCCCGCACCTACCGCTTCCACCCGACGCAAGAAATGATCGACTTGCCCGACGGCAGGCTGGAAGTGCGCTTCACCGCCAGCAGCCTGTGGGAGATGGCCCTGCATCTCTTTGGCTGGGGGCCGGATGTAGAAGTGATCGAGCCGCCCGAGTTGCGGGAAGAACTGCTGTTCCGCTGCCGCGAGGTCATGGGCGTTTATGAGGA
Source organism: Elstera litoralis (assembly GCF_000963705.1). GTDB lineage: Bacteria > Pseudomonadota > Alphaproteobacteria > Elsterales > Elsteraceae > Elstera > Elstera litoralis. Next base: position 3,813 of record NZ_LAJY01000368.1, read on the forward strand.
TGAGGACGCGCCCGCTAATATTCCGACGCCAGCATGATGGTGAGCACGCGGCGGGTTACGCTGGGATCGGCCGGGTCGGGACTGGCCTCGGTCAGTGTGAGATCGTAAGCATCGATCTTCCAGAAGCAGCGTTGCCCGGCGATTTCGACACTGCCAAAATCATGCTCGCCATAGGGATCATTGCCAGGGTCGAAGGCGGTGAAGCTGCGGACGGCGTGAAGAACCTCCGCCTGTTGGTCTTCGGGCAAAGCCCGAATGCCAGGGGTTACCAGAACCGTTCCACCGCTGAAGCTGCGCCGGAAGCGATCGTTCAAAGTGCGGATACGGTCATAGGGTGCTTCGGTCATTGCACCGCCTCCGCCGTCAAGAGTGCCGCGACCGGGCCTTGGTAGAGACACAGCGCATCCGCGTCCCGGCCCTCGACCAGTACGATGCTGAGGGTTCCTTGTGGGCGGGTAACGAGCGCCCGCAAATCGAAGTCGGGTAGTTCGCGCCAGTCGCGCAACAGCCGTACCGGCACGCGGTCGAGGCTGAAGCCGACAACCAGCTTTGCGGCATAGCGCCCGGCGTCAAAACGCCCCGGCCCCTGTGCCGCTAAAAGCGTTCGGGCGAAACCGTGTGGGTCGAAAGCCATCTCAAGGCATAGATGAAAAATCCCGGTGGCGCGGTCGGCCACCGAGAGGGCTATGATCCCGGTCATTGTATCCTCATGAGAAGGGGTGATTAAACGCGGCGCAGTCGATAGACGCGCCGGGAGAAGCGGTAAGGCGTAGTGCCGCTAAAACCGCAGTCGGCCAGGAGCAGCGGGCCGTAGCCCATGCTGTCGAAAAGGTGCAGCTTCGTCCTGCCCACCCGGTCGATGACGGTCCAATGTCCGCCTTCGGTATGCCGATAGGTCATCAGGAGGCTGACATCCGCCCGTGCCAGTCGGCGCAGGGTCGTGAAGGGCTGACGCGGGGGCAGCATCAGCCGGTCCCAACTTAACGGCAGGGTTGGGCCCATTGTTTCGACGCAGGCCATCAGCAGCAGTTCGAGTGTTGGCCCGCCGCCGCCATCAATCAGCGTCGTCAGCAGCCGGTCGTTGCGGTCCAGCGCCCGGCACAAGGCGCGGAACAGGCGGATGATGGCGGGCTGATCGAGATCTGGAGCGAGACGCAGCACGCCGTTGAGCACGGCATAGAGGCTGCAGAGATAATCTTCGTCCCCCTGAAACCGGGGCTCAATCGGCTCACGCTTCACAGCAGCGCGATAAGGCGACGTTGGGCGTGCGTGTCGCCCTGAATATAGCGCTCAGTCGTCGCCAACTGCCGGTGCCCGGCGAGCAACTGCACGTCGCGCAAACTGCCGCCCGCTTTAGCAAGATTGCGCGCCGCCGTAGTGACGAATGTCCGCCGCCCGCTGTGGGAACTGCACCCTTCGAACCCCAGCGCGGCATACCACCCGGCGAAAAGATTGACGATGCTCCCGGCCCGCATCGGCCCGCCGCGTTCCGAGGTGACGATGGAGGCATCCCGTTCCGGCGAAGCATCCAACTCGGCCCGCAAGGCGATGAGCGCCGCCCTCAATTCCTGGTGCATCGGCACGATCCGCCCGCCCCGGCGTTTGGCGATGGCATCCTCGACGGTCAGACGATCGGCGACCTTGCCATAGGGATCAAGCACCATGCGCCAGCGCATCCCGGCAATCTCGGCCGCCCGCAACCCGGCGCGGAAGCTCAAAGCGACAATCACCCGGTCGCGCGCGGGATAGCGCGAGTGCGATAAGACGTGTTTATGCAGCCGACGCACGGCAGACGGCGTCAGCAGCAAGGCTTGTGACCCTGGCATGAGAACTCTCACAAATGTGATGGAAGTACATAGAGTATAGCACGGGTAGAGATAAAAATCAAGCATCTACAAAATAACCACATATAAATGAAAAGAGGCGGTTCAATTGAACCGCCTTTCTGGAGAGTTATTTCAGAGAATCCATTTTAATCATGTGGTAATAATGTCGGGCGGGTTTGGCGCTACCCTTTGTCGCGATCTGTTTTTGCTGTGCCTTGAGAGGATCACCCTTGCGTTCACTAACTAACGCACCCTGTTGATGCAGAAGCTTAAGCACCCGCTTGGCGGCAGATTTCCCGCCACAGATCACTTGTAGGCGCTTAGTACCCAACCCAACGATCCGATCACCTCCCTCGATCCAGAGAAGGCCGAGAGCCTTGGTCAGTTCAGCCTCATCATAGGCCTTGCCCTGCTCCACGCGGGTCATCTTGATGCGATTCTGAGACACATAGGCCTTCAAGGCAGCAAGACCATCGCGCTCCTTTTGGGCCCGTTTAGCCCGCAGGCGGAAATGATCCCGCTCGCATCGCAAGATAGCTTTGCGCAACTCCCGCCATGTCCAAGGCAACAGCCCAAACTTGATGGCAAGCCGCGCACCGAGATAGACGGTCGCAAAGCGTTCATGGAGGCGACCCCTGCCTTCATCGCACCCAAATTTCGCACTTGCCCGCCGGATATACCGCTGCCGCCACCGTTCCAACTGCTCCCTGAGCCCAGCCTCATCATCCGCGCGGGCCTGAACCAACCGTTGCAGAAAAGCCTGAATGAGCGTGCCATAGTGCTCGGCACTGGCCTTTTTGAGATGATTGGAAAGTAAGGCCCCCGACTCGAACCCATGCAGGTTTTCGAACATTCCATCCGTTTTCTCGGGAAATGGAATGTCGATGGCACGGGCGTGGTGGGCATCGTCTACTGCCTCTCCTCCGGCCGTGAGGATTTCGTCGACGGTCAAATTGGTGGTGCCGAGAAAAATCGAGCGCCACGAACTCGGCCCATCGCCTGGCACTAAACGGCCTTTCTCTTCGCCGCCCGACAGTCGCATGACGGAAGCAGAAAAGGCGGCGGCCCGACTCTTACTTCCCTCAGCAAGAACCCTCGTTTCGTCAAGAGGAAGGAACATACCATTGTGCGAGGCTGCCAGTGCCTCGAGATTATTGGGGGTGTGATTCCAACTCTCACAATATCCAAGCAGGCGTTTAGGATCACCGCCCCAGACCGATCCGGCG
>NZ_LAJY01000369.1 GCF_000963705.1 Elstera litoralis
TTCCGGTCGAGACTAGCTTGCCCCATCGCGGCCAGCCGTTCGGGATCGACCAAACAGTCGCGTAAAGAGGCCGAGAGCGCCTTATCGTTACCGAAGGGGTAGATATGGCCGTTAAGACCGGGAACAATCAAATCCGGGGCGGCACCGATGCGGTCGGAACAGACAATCGCGCGGCCCGCATTCATCGCCTCATTCACGACGAGACCCCAGGCTTCGCGTTCGGACGGCAGGACGAAAATATCGCACAGATCATAAAGCGCCGCGAGGTCGGCCTGGCTCTTGAAGCCCAGCACTTTTGCCGAATTGCCGAGGCCCGACACGGCGATAGTCTTTTCCAAATTGCCGCGCAATGGCCCATCGCCCGCATAGATCAGATAGGGATTGCGCGCGTCGGACTCATGCACCAACTCGGCAAACGCCCCCAACAGCGGCAGCGGTTGCTTGCGGTCGATCAGTTTGGCGGCGAACAGAATGATCGGGCGGCCTTGTTCCAGCCCCAAGCTGGCGCGCAACAGTTCGCGTTGGGGCGCGAGCGCGGCGATCTTAGTCTGGAAATAGGCATTATCGACGGCATAGGGCACCGAAATCAGCTTATGGGGCGCAATTCCGAAGCCGCGATAATAATCGGCGTTCAAGGAACCAATCGTTAGCCAGCGATCCACCAGCTGATTCATCGACGTAAAGAAGATTTGTTTGGCAATTTGCTTTATCGGCGAGCGGCTGGCTGAAATATCGGTCGATTCATCGCGCATCAACACTTTGATGCCCATCGCCTTAGCCGTCGCCGCCGCGACCCAGTGGGAGGCACGGTTATAGCCGTGAATCCACAGCACATCGAATTTTCCGGCGCGCAGCTTTTTGGCGAGACCCGTGGAGAAAGGTCGCCAGACGGTGGGAATCTCGTTCTTGCCCAAGGGCGAGCCCCATTGGCCCAGCACTTCGGAGGCATAGCCCTCCAGCAGCGGCACATCCCATTCAATCGCCCGGCCAAAATCGGGATCGACAAAGGCGCGCGCCGAAAAATCGGACCCAAAGAACGCCTTGAACTCCAATCCCGGCACGGCGGCCACCCGGCGCAGCAGCGGCGCTTGATATTGAATCGGATGCGTAACGAAATAGGCGAGCTTGAGGCTCATCGCGCTTCTCCCAGCCGTGCCGCTAACGGGTCGAGAATCATGCGGTTCACGCGCTCGTTATACGCTTGGGCGGAGAAGGTTTCGAGTCCTACCGGTGGTTGTCCCCGGCCTTGGGCGAGCGCGGCTTCGATGCCGCGCGTAAGATCGCCAGGGTCTTTCGGGTTCACGACGGGGCCGAACTTGCCCTCCAGCACCGCTTCCGCACTGGCGTCGAGGTTGGAGGCGATGGCCGGAATGCCGCAGGCCAGCGCTTCGATAATGACAATGCCGAACCCCTCGCCCCAGCCCGCCAGCAGAAACACATCGGCGAGCCGGTAGGTATCGACCTTTTCGTTCTCCGGCACATAGCCGGCGAACACCACTTTGTCGGCGATACCCAGGTCGCGCGCTTTCTGTTCCAGCCGGGGCCGGTCGGTGCCTTCGCCGCAGATGAGATAGGCGAGATCGGGATAGCGCGGCAGCAGGCCGGGCATGGCCTCCATCACCTCGTCGAACCCCTTATAGCGCTCGCGCGCCTCAAGCCGCCCCATACCCATCAGCACGCGCTTATTGGCGAGCCCATAGCGAGTAAGCAGATCGGCGCGCTTCGGGCCGGGGGTGAAGGCGGCGATATCGACGGCATTCGGCACCACGAGGCCCTTCGGCTCCGGCAGGCCGGTCCACTCTAAAAATCGATCTTTGGTGAATTGGCTGACGGCGAGGAACCAATCGAGCCGCCCAATCTGCCGCCGGGTTTCCGCCCCGCCGACCGGCTGCCACGCTTCCACCCCGTGTAGAATAAGCCCCATCGGCACGCGCTTTCGGAGTTCCAACAGGCGCATCAGCGGCAACAGATTCACATGCCCGCAGATGACGAGATCAAACCCGCGCGGATCGGTCAGCGCCAACAGCTCGCCCGCCAAAAACGCGGCTTTGCCGTGGCGGGTCCAGGTCCAATAGGTCAGCTTCTCCGGCAAGCCTTCGACCGGATCGACGATGACGCGCGGCAACGCCACAACCTCCGTCACCGCAGGATGCGCGCAGAGCGCCCCCAGCAGATCGCGGTTGAACTTGGCAATGCCGCCCCGGCCGCCAAACGCATCATGCAAAAACACCAGAACGCGCATCGCGCTCCCACCCTTGGGCTATTCGTCCGAGACCGGCTGTCTAGCACAGGCGCGCGTGGGCGGGGGGTGAAAACTTGGTAAGGGTGGGGTAGGGGGACATTCCCGGAAGTTCGTACGATATGCAACATATACAGTCTCAACTGCATCGTTCTTTTTGTTTTTCGTGATTCTGTTTGAGCTAGACCGCAATCAGGAAGCAATGCGATCAACCGGACGTACATTTATTGACATTTTATTAATTCGTAGTATGATTATGAACTGTTTCGATGTGCCGATAGGATTGTATATGTTCTCTGATAAAAAAAACGAATGCTCATACTGCATACCCGTGTTTTATTTTATGTTGTTTTTTGTCATATTTATGGTTATTTTAATTTTAATATCATTTTTTATTGAATATCCTTTCAAGAGACCTGAAAAATTAAATGAACTTGGGGATTTTCTGGCTGGAATTTTCTCTCCACTCGCTTTTATGGGGGTTTGTATTGGTCTGTATATTCAGCGTAAGGAATTTCTGGCAACCAGAAAAGAAAGTTCAGATCAAATTAAATACGATATATTTTCTTCTACTGCTCCCCTGTTTATTGATGATTTAGACAAATCTTATAATCTTATTAGAGAAAATATAAGCATTGAATCAATAGAAATTGCAAAAAAGTGCATTTTAGATAAATTCAATATTGAAAATTGCGATGAATCAGTGAAAAATTTATATAATCATATTAGATATAGAGACAGTTCTTATTATCAATTGACGGCTGTAGATTTTTTAAATATTGACGAAAATGTGGATTGGTACCCAGAATATAAATTGTTAATTGTGATTTCTAATTTAGATAAAATAATAGAGTTTTCCGAAAAGGCTAATATCGTTTACAAATTATTTAAATTGATAGATGGTGATATAGTGTATTCAGAGCATTTTATCCGATCTGCAAAAGGTATATTGTTTAGTGCTATAGATAACTTACTAATTCAAAGACAAATGATCGAAAGAATAAAATCAGAGGTTTCGAAGGCCGAAATAGATTTTATGCTTGATCTTTATTGAAGATAATTTTGAGGGTTATTTGGATGTTAGGTTAAGTCGAGCAGGGTCAACGTCTCCTGTAGTGCTCCAAATACATCCCCCCTCAAAACAACATCGGCGTCTGCTTCGCCCGCGCCAGCGCATAAGGATCGTCCGAGCGGCGGCGGTGCAGCGTGTCGGACCAGAGGGCACGCAGGGCGGGGGCGGCGACATAGGTGCGGCCGCGTTTTTCGCCTTTTGGGATGAGCAGGTCCAATTCGCACAGGCGTTTCAGGTCGCGGGAGGCGACCACGTCGGAAATTTCGTTTTCCACCCGGTAGCGGTGATTGCGCAGCGTGTAGCCGAAGGCGGCTTCCACCAGGGCGCTTTCGGTGCGCTCGGGCAATTTATGCGCGGCAACGAGTTGGCTGACGCGCGCCCAGACTTGCCCCATATGGGCGTTGCGCCGCAGCAGCGTCGCGGCCTGCTGGTAATGGGCGCGCAGGCAGAAGCGCACCCACGGCAGGGCGGAGTTTTGCGGATTCCAGCGGCCCTCCCCCACGTCCTTCAGCAGCGCGTAATAGGCGGGGGTATTGCGGCCCAGCCATTCTTCGATGCTGCTGAACACCGGCGAGCTTGCATCGTTGCGCGAAATAATCAGCGTTTGCAGCGCCCGCGCCATCCGCCCGTTACCGTCTTTGAACGGGTGGATCATGGCGAGGTTCAAATGGGCCATCGCGGCTTGCACGATGGGTGGGCTGTCGGCGCTTCGGTCATTGATCTGCCGAACCAGCGCCTCCATCAACGCGGGAACCGCCGCCGCCTCCGGCCCTTCATAAACGATCTCTTGGGCGACCTCATCGAGGACATAAATCGGGTTGGGCCGCCATTGGCCGGGAAGCTTGGTCAGATCGTAACTCAGCATCATATAATGCAGGCTGCGGATAAGCTCCAAAGTGATCTGGGTGTAGGGATCATCATGCACGGCCATAATATAGGTCATGGCGGTACGATAGCCTTGCAGAGCTTTTAGGGTTTCCTCTTCCAGTGTCTCCGGGCGCTCTTCATCGATAATTGCCACGGCTTCGGCCAGATTGGCGGTATAGCCTTCGATGCTATTGGAGCCTTGCAGGGCACGGGCGAAGGTATTCT
>NZ_LAJY01000037.1 GCF_000963705.1 Elstera litoralis
CCAGAACCCGGCTGAGCACCAGCGCGTCGAGCAGGGCGAGGTTCGCGCCTTGCCCGAGTTGCGGGCTGGTGCAATGGGCGGCATCGCCGATAAACAGCAAGCGCCCGGCATCGGGCCGCGCCAGCACCACATCGCTATAGGCCGCGCGGGCGAGGTGATCGTGCTCGGTGATCTGGGCGAGGAGCGGTTCGGTTTCCGGCCACAGGCGGCGCACCGCGTCGCGCCAAACCGCCAGCGGGGTTTCGCGCCAACGGTCGAAATCCTGCGTCGGCAGACTCCAGAACAATGCGCCGCGCAGCCCTGTGCCGTCGGCGCGCGGCCCGACGGGCAGAACGCCGATCATATGGCGGGCACGGTCATAGCGCTGGTCGAGTCGGTCGGCGGCAAAGCCGGTTCCGGTGAGATCGACCAAGCCCCAGAGCGCGCCGAACGGGTAAGGCCGGTCGCGCCGAATTTCGGCAAACTGCGGGCGCAGGCGGGAGTTGGTGCCGCTGGCATCGATCACCAGATCGCAGGGGCCGAAGCGCTGGCGGGGGGTAACGACCGTGACGCCGGGGCCGTTCAACTCAAGCCCCTCCAGGGTTTGCACGGGCGCGTCGGTTTCAATCGGCAGGCCATAGTCTTGCGCGGCCCGATAGAGCGTTTCGAACAAAGCGCCGCGCGTCGTGCCGATGCCAAAAAGATGCGGTGCGAGCGCATCGTAGCGCACGTTCAGCAGTGTCAGCTTTCCACCGACCGCGCGTCCATACAGATTGGAAATCCGGCTGCCTTGGGCGATCACGGGCCGGTCGAGCCCCAGTACTGAGAGCGCGGCAAGGCCGATCGGTTGCAGCAGCAGGCCCGATCCCAGCGGTTTCGGCTGCGCGAAGGCTTCGATCAGCGTTACCCGATGCCCGCTTTCCGCGAGAAAACACGCCGAGGCCAGGCCGCCGATCCCTGCCCCAATCACGGCAATAGCGAGGGGAGTGGCGGCGCGGTTGGGCATAGGGCTAGCTCGTTTTGGAGGGCACAACCAAGAGACGATGAGTGAGAAGGCCTAAAACCACCAGAATAAACATGATGATCGCCATTGGCCGCGCCGAATCATCGTGAAACAGGCCGAGTACGAACCCCGACGCGGTTCCGACGACAAAGGGCAAGACCCCCGCAAGGGCCGAGGCCGCGCCCGCCATATGCGGAAAAGCCGCCAGCGCGCCGGCGGTGCCATTCGCCCCAATCAAGCCGATGGAGGCGAGCATAATGAAGAGGGGAACGGCGATTCCGGCCAAGCCGAAAAATCCGCCAACGCCGTTAATCAGCAGAACGGTTGCGCCCAGCAGCGTGAGCAGCAGACCGTAGGTCAGCATTCGGTCGGCCCCGACGCGGGTCACGATCCGGCTATTCAACGCCGAGAGCGCCATCATCCCGACCACATTCACGCTGAAAAGATAGCCGAAATGCTGCGGGCTCACGCCCATGACGGTGATGTAAACGTGCGGCGTTCCGGCGATATAGGTGAACATGGCCGCGAAAATAAAGCCCAAGGTTAGGCTATAGCCGAGAAACCGGCGCGCGTGCAGCAGGTCGCGGTAATGGTGTAGCGCCGTGTGGATCGACCCACGGCTGCGGCGCGTGCGCGGCAGGGTTTCCGGCGCGAAGACGGCGGCGACGATCAGGCAGAGGATACCGAAAGCCGTCAGTGCCCAAAAAATCGCCCGCCAGTCGAAATAGGCCAGCAACTGCCCGCCCGCGACCGGCGCAATCATCGGCGCGGCCCCCATCAGCAGCATCAGGATGGAATACATTTTGGCCGATTCGTCGCGGCTATACAAATCGCGCACCATCGCCCGCGCCATCACTGGCCCGGCGGACGCGCCGAGGCCCTGAAGCAGGCGGGCGAGAATTAGAAGTTCAACCGTCTCTGCCGTGGCGCACAGGATGCTGCCGACGACATAGAGCAGAATGCCGCCTAGGGCCACCGGGCGGCGACCAATGCTATCGGAGAGCGGGCCGAAGAGCAGTTGTACCAAGCCGAAGCCGAGCAAAAAGCCGCCGAGGGTCATTTGCACCGCTGCGGGTTCGGCCTGTAATGCCGCTTCCAGTGCGGGCAGGGCCGGAAGATACATATCAATGGAAATCGCCCCAAACATCGACATCAAGCCGAGCACGGTGGCCAGCAGGGGAAAGGGCAGGGGTTTCGGGGCGACGGCGACCGTGGCGGGCGATTGGTTATCCATGCAACCAGTTAGCGGGGTTAAGTGCGGGCGGACAAGCGGTTTTCCGGCAAGGCGGGAATGCGATGCGCCCCAGACCCCGCGCCGCAAGCAGATCGTTCACGGAGCGTAGGGGGCGTCTTGCGGGGGCAGCGTCTCCATGAGAACCGCCAAATTTCCGCGCTTATGGCCGCTATCGGCGCGCGCATGGGCGTGGTGGATTTCGGCGAGAGGAAAGCTTTCGCCCACGAGCGGACGGTAGCCTCCCACCCGGTGCAGCTCGATAAGACGGGCAATTGCTTGGGGCGTTTCTTGGATAACGGAGGCGCAGAGCCGTCGTTGATTGGTTTGGTTTGGGCGGAGGGCGGCGCGAATCATTTGTCCGAACGTCGCCGTCACCAACCCCAAGCGTCCGCCGGGGGCCAGCGCGTTCAATGCCTGTGGCATCACTCCTGGGACATCGAGAATCACATTATATCCGCTGAGCTCGCAGGCGATGCGGTAGTCAAGCGCCTCATGTGCCCCAAGATCACGCGCTAATTGGAGATTGTCGGCGTGCGTTAGCGCCGTGACATGGGCACCAGAATGGCGCGCGATCTGGATGGCGGCCGAGCCAACCGCTCCGGTCCCGCCGACGATCAAAAGTCGCTCGCCCGGTTGCAGCGAGCATTGATCCAGAAGGAAATCGGCCGCCGTTAGCCCGCCGAAAAAGAAGGTTGCGGCTTCGATGGGGGGCAGGCTATCGGGGCGGGAATAGAGTAACCCATCGGCCTTGACGGCCACATAGTCGGCATGTGCCCCGAGGGTCATGCCGTCGGTAATGCCGAAGACGGCATCGCCGACGCTAAACCGGGTCACATTGGCCCCGCATGCAGCGATGCGTCCCGCATACTCGCGCCCCAGGATGGGGCGGCGTGGGCGCGTGACCCCAAAGGCGAGGCGAAGGAAAAGGCCTAGGCCACCGGGGGCGCGCGCGGCGCGAATTCGAGCATCACCGGACGTTAGCCCCGCCGCCTCGATGCGCACTAACACCTCGCCAGGGGCGGGCACGGGATCGGGCCAGTCGCGGACCGTGACAACCGAAGGCGGGCCATAGCGGCGGTAAGTGGCGGCTTTCATGCGGCGAGTTTCACTCTGAGGTTGTTTATTGGTTAAACCGCCGACGCCGAGCGCGCGGTGCGTTGGTTTTAGCATGGAGGGCACTTGACGGGCGACGCGATTGGGCATGAGATTTCCCGCAACGAAATAAAATTTCAAGAAGGGGAGTTGATTTTTGGTTATGTCGCCCGCGTTCCCCCGCCCGGCCCCGCCGAGACGCCCGATGATCGATCTTTTGGCCGGGGTGCGTGTGCTCGATCTAACCAATGTGCTGGCCGGCCCCTATTGCGCCTATCAATTGGGCTTGCTCGGCGCGGATATTGTCAAAGTCGAAGCCCCCGGAGGGGGGATCTGGCGCGGCAATTGGGGGCCGATGCGGCGCTGAACGATGATTTGATGGGGGCGTCTTTTCTGGCGCAGAACGCCGGAAAACGCTCAATCGCGCTGAATTTGAAAGACCCTGCGGACCGCGCCGTATTTTTAAGGCTGGTGGCCAGCGCCGATGTTTTGGTCGAAAAACTTCCGCCCCGGCGTGATGGACCGGCTCGGCCTGGGGCAGGCCAGCTTGGCCGAGCATCATCCCGGCCTCATCTATTGCGCCATTTCCGGCTTCGGCGCGACCGGCCCGATGCAAAAACGCCCCCGCCTACGATCAAATCATTCAAGGCTATTCCGGCTTAATGAGCGTGACAGGAACGCCGGAGACGGCTCCGTTGCGCGTTGGTGTGCCGATCTGCGATAGCCTTGGCGGGCTTAGCGCGGCCTTTGCGATTGCCGCCGCACTGGTTCGGCGGCAGCGCGACGGTCGGGGGTGCTTCTTGGATGTTTCCTTATTGGAGTCGACGATTTCCGCCCTGGGCTGGGCGGTCTCCAACCATCTCATCGCCGGAAAAACGCCCACGCCGATGGGCAATGAGAATGTTACCGCCAGCCCGTCCGGCACGTTCCGCACCGGCGATGGCCTACTGAACATCGCCGCCAATAAGGCCGAACAATTCGAAGCCCTGGCGAAACAGGTCGGGCGGGAGGATTGGCTGACCGATCCGCGCTTCGCCAAACGCGCCGACCGGCTGGCAAACCGCGCGGCGCTGACGCAGGAATTGGAAGCGGCGCTGGCCGCGCAATCCGCCGCCGCGTGGGAGGAACGGCTGATTGCCGTTGGCGTTCCCGCAGGCCAAGTGCTGAGCGTACCCGCCATCCTCACCCATCCGCAAACGGTGGGGCGTGCGATGGTGACTGAGTTCGACGGCGCGCAAATCGGGCTCGACCGTACCGTTTCCACTGTGCGCGGCGGCTTTTGCGTCGATGGGGAGGCGCCTCGGCCCGACCGTCCACCGCCCCGGCTCGACGCGCATCGCGCCGAAATTCTGGCGGAGTTGACCCCATGACGCCCGATCAGGAAAAAGCCGAAAACTGGTGGCAGACCGAGATTATCGAGATGGAACCGGGGTCGATCCGCTTCCGGGGCTACGCCATTCAGGATTTGATCGGCACCATCGGCTTCGTCGAGATGATCTGGCTGATGCTGCGCGGCGATCTGCCAACCCCGGCGCAAGCCGAGTTGCTTGGGGCGGCGCTGGTGGCGGGGGTCGATCACGGCCCGCAAGCCCCCTCCATCGCTATCGCCCGCATGGCGATGACCTGCGGCATCGGCATCAATAGTGCGATGGCAAGCGCGGTGAATGTGCTCGGCGATGTGCACGGCGGCGCGGGTGAACAGGCGCTGGCTTTCTACGAGAGTATCCTTGCCCGCGCCGAGGGCGATATTCCCGCCGCTGCCAAAGCGGCGGTTGCCGAAGCGCTCGCCGCCGGAACCCAGATCGGCGGCTTCGGCCACCGCTTCCATCCTATCGATCCGCGCGCGCCTAAACTGCTGGCGCTAGTTGATGCGGCGGCAGCGGCGGGAACCGTCTCCGGGCGGCTTGCGACCGTCGCCCGCGCCGTGGAAGCAGCGTTGGAAGACGCCAAAGGCCGGAAAATTCCGATGAATATCGACGGGGCGACGGCGGTCATCTTCGGCGAACTTGGTTTTCCAGCGCCCCTATGCCGTGGATTATTCATTCTGTCCCGCTCGGTCGGCGTGCTGGCCCATGCCTTTGAGCAATCGCAGCAGGGCGGGCGGAACAAGGGGCCTTTGCCGAAAGGCTGGCGCTGGACCTATACGGGAAATCCACAGCGCACGCCGGAATAAAAATACTGGCATTGCGGAAAAAGCGCCATAAACTGCCGCATAACAATAACAGGAGGAAACCATGTTTACACGACGCCATATGCTGATGATGACCGGGGCGACCGCGCTGCTGCCGCTGCTGAGCAATAGCGCGCTGGCGCAGCAGATGAAGCAGGTCCGCCTGTTCGTTCCCGCCGCGCCCGGCGGCGGTTGGGATCAAACCGCTCGCACGATGGAACAGGTTCTGCGCGGGGCCAATCTGATTGGCAGCGCGCAAGTGACCAACGTCGGCGGCGCGGGCGGCACCGTTGGCCTGCCGCAGTTCATCAATCAGTGGAAGGGCCAGGGCGACGGGCTGATGATTTCGGGCCTCGTCATGATGGGCGCGATTATCGCCAATAAGACGCCGTTCAATCTGACCAATGTTACCGCCATCGCCCGCCTCACCGGGGAAGCGGAAGTCATCGTGGTGCCGAAAGATTCGCCGCTGAAGACCATGAAGGATCTGGCGGCGGCACTTAAAGCCGATGTGGCGAAAGTCACTTGGGCGGGCGGTTCGGCTGGCGGCACCGATCATATTATCGCGGCGCTGGTGGCGCAGGCGGTGGGCGCGGACCCGACCAAGATTTCTTACGTTGCCTATGCAGGCGGCGGCCCGGCTCAAGCGGCCTTGCTCGGCAATCAAGTCACCTGCGGGATTTCCGGCCTCGGCGAGTTCGTCGAGCAGATCAAGGCGGGCAATTTGCGCGCTATCGGCATTTCGTCGGACAAGCGCATTCCGGGCCTCGATGTTCCGACGTTTTAAGGAACAGGGCGTCGATGTGGAATTCTTCAACTGGCGCGGCGTGTTCGCCCCGCCGGGCGTGAGCGCGCAGCAGAAGAAAGAGATGATCGATCTGGTCACGGCGATGGTGAAATCCCAAGGCTGGCAGGACGAACTGAAAAAGCGCGATTGGACCGATATTTTCCTGGCGGGCGACGCGTTCGACGGCTTCATCAAAATGGAAACCGAGCGCGTGACCGATACGTTGAAGAAAATCGGCCTCGCCTAAAGGAAGTTCCTATGCGCAACCCGTCTTATTTGGGGTTTGCGGTCGGTCCGGCTTTAGTTGCGGTGGGGGTTCTTGCTTTGGGGTCGGTCGTCGTTTGGGCGACCGGCACCATCCCCACGTCGCCGCTTTATGCCAAGGTCGGCCCCAAAGTTTTCCCCTATGGCATCGGTATCGGATTGCTCGTGCTCGGGTTGAAGCTTCTTTGGGAAGCGCGCGGCCAGGGCTGGACCTGCGAGGCGACGGACCCGGACGAGCCTGCCCTGAACCTCGCCTCCTTGGGATGGATCACCGGGGCTTTTGCCCTTGGCACGGCGCTGATCGGCTTTATCGGCTTCATTCTAACGGCGACCTTGGTTTTCGTCGGGGCGGCGCGGAGTTTTGAGGCGCGCTCCTGGTGGCGCTCGATCGCCATCGGGTTCGTGCTCGTCGTTCTTGCCTATTTCGGCTTTGCCCGGCTGCTCGGCTTGCGCATGGGCGAAGGCTTTATCGAAAGTTTGATTTAATGGAGGCACTCGCCAATCTCGCGCATGGCTTCTCGGTTGCCCTAACCCCGCTGCATTTGCTGTGGTGCGCGGTTGGCGTGACCCTGGGAACCGCCGTGGGGGTTTTGCCGGGCATCGGCCCAGCGTTGACCATCGCCATTCTGCTGCCGATCACCTATCAGGTCGATGCTACCAGCGCCTTCATTCTGTTCTCCGGAATTTATTTCGGCGCGATGTTCGGCGGCTCGACCACCTCGATCCTTATTAATACGCCGGGGGAAAGCGCCACCATCGTCACCGCGCTCGAAGGGCATAAAATGGCGCGCAAAGGCCGGGGCGCGCAAGCGCTGGCGACGGCGGCCATCGGCTCCTTCATTGCCGGAACGGTGGGGGTGGTCGGCCTGACCTTCCTCGCCCCGGTGGTAACGAAATTCGCCCTGCTGTTGGGGCCTGCCGAATATTTTTCGCTGATGGTGCTGGCGTTTGTGACCGTGACGGCGGTTCTCGGTAATTCGGTCGCGCGCGGCTTTACTAGCCTGTTTTTCGGCCTGGGTTTGGGGATGATCGGCATTGATCTTCAGTCCGGTCAGCCGCGCTTTACCTTCGGCATTCCCGAACTCTTCGACGGGATTAATGTGATTCTCGTTACCGTCGGCCTGTTTGCCGTGGGCGAAACCCTCTACCTCGCCGCCCGGCATGGGGCGAGCAAGGATGAGATTCTGGCCATCAAAGGCTCGATCTGGATGAGCCGGGAGGATTGGGGCCGCTCGTGGAAACCGTGGCTGCGCGGCGCGGCTTTGGGCTTCCCCCTGGGGGCGCTGCCGGCGGGCGGGGCGGAATTACCGACGCTGCTCTCCTACTTCCTCGAAAAGCGCCTGTCGAAAAAGCCGGAAGAATTCGGGCATGGCGCCATCGAAGGTGTTGCCGGACCGGAGGCCGCGAATAATGCCGCCGCCGCCGGTGTGTTGGTGCCGATGCTGACCCTGGGGCTGCCAACCGGCGCAACCGCCGCGATCATGCTTTCAGCTTTCCAAGGCTATGGCATCAACCCCGGCCCGCAGTTGCTGACCAGCCAGCCCGATCTGGTGTGGGGGCTGATTGCAAGCCTCTATATCGCCAATATTATGCTGCTGCTGCTCAATCTGCCGCTCGTCGGCCTCTGGGCGCGCGTGCTGCATATTCCGAAGCCTTATCTTTTTGCCGGTATCTTGGTGTTCGCCATCATCGGCACGTATGGCATCAGCCAATCGTTTATCGATCTCGTGCTGCTGCTGGTCATCGGGATTATCGGCTTCTTCATGCGCCTGTTCGATTTCCCAACCTCGCCGGTGATTATCGGCATGATTCTGGGGCCGATGGCGGAGCAGGAGTTCCGCCGGGCGATGATTACCTCCCAGGGCGATATGAGCGTGTTCATCACGCATCCGCTCTCGGCGGCTCTGCTCGGCCTTGCCGTTTTTGCCGTCGTCGGGCCGCATATTCTGCGGATTATCCGCAGCAAAAACCGCAACCCGCCATTTTAAGGTTTTCCCCCCGAAGACGATTGGTTAATCGTCTTCGGGGGGCAATGAGGTTATGATTTTTCATGTATAGTGCACATAATGGGCATGTGATCGCTTAAATGTATCCAATCAAAGAAGACGCACGATACTAGCGGCTCCTTTAAAGCTCTAGAATGCGCCGAACGACAGGTTCGAGCCCGCGCCCAACGGCGCGGGTGTTTTCCGCGTCAAGATGAACCCCATCGACGGGCGTTGTTCGGGCAACCGTTCCCGCATCAAAGAACGCGCAGCCGAGTTCATCGGCCAGATCGGCATAGAGGGACGCCAGCTTTTGAGCCTCCGTCACCCCACCCTGAAATAAAGGGGCAAAGAGCGGGTTATTCGTCTCGCAAAGCGGCGGGGGAGAAACAATGAGAATCCCAGGAGCCTTATAGGCCCGCCCCCAGTCATGAAAACGGACAAGGCTGACCAACTTCTTCATCCCCTGCCGCGCCCCGATGGCGGTCCCGTGGATGATGGGCTTCAGATCGTTCGTGCCCAGCATAATGATGACCAGATCAAGCGGACCGTGGGTTTGAAGAAGGGTGGGCAACAGCCGGGCGCCATTCCGGTCGCAGTCTGCGAGACCATCGTCATAGGCGGTTGTCCGACCGCCGAGGCCCTCCGCGATCACATCGACCGCCGGTCCCAGCGCGGCTTGCAACACGCTCGGCCAGCGATCTTCAAAATCATGCCGCCCGCCGCTCGCCGCATCCGTCCCCCACGTCAGCGAATCCCCGTAGCAAAGAACCGTTTTTTTCATTTGTGTATCTTTCCCTGCTAAGGCTGAAGAGTATGAGAGGAATTTTAGCTTGCGCCGCCCTTTTGGTTTACGCCCCGCCCGGCACACCTTTCGTGGTCGAATATTCGAAATGCACTACTTCGCCGGGGTGAACGATGGCATGGGCGGCGTGGGCGGCAGAGGCAGCCTCGGCAAAGCCCGACAGAATGAGCTTCAGCTTGCCGGGGTATGTCGCAATATCGCCAATCGCGAAAATGCCGGGGGCGGAGGTGGCGGCGGTGGCCTGGGTTACGGCGATTTGATTGCGCTCCAGGTTCAAGCCCCAATCGGCAATCGGCCCGAGGGTCATGGCGAGCCCGAAGAACGGCAGCAGATGATCGGCCTCCAGGGTGCGGCGCTGGCCGTCCAGGGTTTCCACGATTACGCCCGACAGCACGCCGTTCGTGCCCTCAAGCCCGGCCAATTGATAGGGAATGACTAACTCAATCGCCCCGTCTTTCGCGAGTTGATCGAGCCGGGCGGCGCTTTCTGGGGCGGCGCGGAATTTCGGGCGGCGGTGGACCACCTGCACGCGCGCGGCAACTTCCGCCAAGGAAATCGCCCAATCGACCGCCGAATCGCCGCCACCGGCGATCACAACCTTCTTGCCGCGAAACGCCTCGCGCCGCTGCACGAAATACTGCACGCCGCCGGTGGCCTCATAGGTCTCCAACCCATCGAGCGGCGGGCGGTTCGGGCCGAAAGCGCCGCAGCCCGCCGCGATCATCACGACCGGCGCTTCAAGCTCGGTGCCCTTCGAGGTCACGACGCGCCAAGTATCGGCCTCGGTCCGGGTCAGTTGCATCACCTGTTCGCCGAAATGGAAGGTTGGGGCGAAAGGGGCCGCCTGCTGCATCAGATTATCGATAAGGTCCGCGCCGGAAATGGCAGGATGGGCCGGAATATCGTAGATCGGTTTTTCGGGATAAAGGGCAGTGCATTGGCCGCCTGCGTCCGCCAAAGTGTCGATCACATGGGCTTTCAGGCGCAACATGCCGCATTCGAACACCGCGAACAGCCCCACGGGGCCTGCGCCGATAATCACCACGTCGGTCTTAACCGTCATCAGCCTTCTCACATTCTCGTCATACGCTCAGTGGCGCGCAGAGTGGCGCGGCTCTTGCTGCGATGCAACCCCTCCCGGTTTGGGGATTTGCCGCAAGGGGGTATTGCGGTTTGCGATCTTTGCGCTCTTTAGCTTTTCGCGTAGGCTCAGGCGATCATGAAGATTACCGTTCAATCCGCCACCTCCGTCACCATCCCCGTCCCGAACCTCGCGGCCACTCAGAGTCTTGCGCAGGAATTGGCGGCGATTGCCGATAAGGGCGATGTTATTGCCCTGCGCGGTGATCTCGGCATGGGCAAAAGCGCCTTCGCCCGCGCTTTTATTCAGGCGCGCGCTGGCGTGCCGATTGAGGTGCCGAGCCCGACGTTTACCTTGGTGCAATCCTATGAATTGCCCTCCGGCCTGATTACTCATTTCGATCTCTACCGCCTGCGCGACGCCAGCGACGCCTATGAACTGGGGCTCGACGATGCTTTCGGCGGGATCATTCTGATCGAATGGCCCGAGCGCCTGGGCGATGGTCTGCCGCGCGACCCGCTGGTCATCAGCTTTGCGCCGGGGGCGACGGCGGATGCACGCACGATCACGCTCGAAGGCGGGGCCACCTGGGCGGGGCGGCTTGAGTTTTTGAAGCTGAAGGTTTAATCGGCGGGCGGGGCAGCGTGGCGCTTTATACGATCCCCGCCGGAATAGGCTTTGCCGATGCGCTCGTGCGCGGGCTGTTGCCGGAGGCCGACCGCGACCCGCTGGCTTTCGCGCGGCTGCGCCTACTGTTGCCGTCGCGCCGGGCGTGCCGAACCATCCGCGATGCGTTTTTGCGTGCGGCGCAGGGGCGGGCCTTGGTGCTGCCGAGCTTCAGCGCGCTCGGCGATATCGACGATGAGGATTTGACCTTCAGCGATTCGATTGCGGTTGGCAGTCTTGCGGCGTCCCTGCCGCCCGCGATTCCGCCGCTGCGCCGTCAAGCGATGCTGGCGCAATTGATCCGGGCGCGCGACCCCGGTTTGCCGCTCGACCGGGCGGCGGCTTTGGCGGCGGAACTGGCGCGGCTGATGAATCAGGCCCAGGCGGAAGGGTTGGGCTTCGACGGGCTGGTGCGGCTGGTGCCGGAAAACCTCGCCCACCATTGGCAAATCACCCTCGATTTTCTGCGCATCGTTACCGAAACTTGGCCGTTGGTGCTGGCGGAAGAACAAGCGCTCGACCCGATTGAGCGGCGCGATACGCTCATTCGCCTGCAAGCCCAGGTTTGGGCTGAAACCCCGCCGCCGGGCCGTGTGATCGTCGCGGGCACCACGGGCAGTCAGAAATCGGCGCGGGCGTTGATTGCGGTGATCGCGTCGCTACCCCAGGGCGATGTGATCCTGCCGGGGCTCGATACCGCGATGCCGGAGGCGGA
Organism: Elstera litoralis; assembly: GCF_000963705.1. Lineage (GTDB taxonomy): Bacteria > Pseudomonadota > Alphaproteobacteria > Elsterales > Elsteraceae > Elstera > Elstera litoralis. The sequence continues at coordinate 11,782 of NZ_LAJY01000037.1, forward strand.
ATGGCTGCTGCTGCCGGAGCATCCGACCCATCCGCAGGCGGGCTTGCAGGATCTGCTGAGTGCGCTCGATCTGCCGCGCTCGGATGTGCAAATCTGGCCAGGCTGCGCAGGCGCGGGCCAAACCGCGCCTGCGCGCGCGCAATTGCTGGCCCAGGCACTGTCGGTCGCCGCGCCGGAGGATCATCCTACAGAGCCGCTCGATCTCGATAGCGCACTGGCGGGCGTGACGCGCATCGACGCGGGCAGCCCGCAGGAGGAGGCGATGATGATCGCCGTCGCCCTGCGCCAAGCGCTCCGAAACGCCGGAACGGACCGCCGCCCTGATTACGCCCGACCGCGACCTTGCCCGCCGCGTCGCCGCCGAACTCACGCGCTACGGCGTGCGCTGCGATGATTCTGCCGGGCAGCCCTTGAGTGGCTCGGTGCCCGGCGTGTTTCTACGCCTGCTGGCCGAAGCCGCGCGCGACGCTTTCGCCCCCGCCCCGCTGCTGGCGTTGCTGAAGCACCCGCTGACGGGGCTCGGCCTGCCTTTGTCTGACGCCCGGCGCGCGGCGCAGCTTTTGGAAGAACGCGTTTTGCGCGGCCCGCGCCCGGAAGGCGGCCTCGGCGGGTTGCGGGCGGCGACCGAACTCGCCCTGGCCGCGCTGTCTCCCGAGCGGGCGGGCGCGCGATGCGCTGGTTCTGCGCCCCTATCTCGACCGGCTCGATACCTGCCTGCGCCCGTGGGAAACCGCGATGGCGACGGTTGGCGAAAATTTCCGTACGGCGATTTTGGCGCATCTGACGGCGGCGGAGGCCCTCTGTGCGACCGATTCGCTGCCGGGGGAAGAGCGGCTGTGGGCGGGACCGGCGGGCGAGGCGGCGGCGGATTTTCTCTCCGATCTGGTCGACAATGCCGGGACGTTGGTGCTGGATAATCCGTCCGATTATCCGGCATTGCTGATGATCTTCATGGGGCCGGTCGCGGTGCGGCAGGTCTATGATCGGCACCCGCGTTTGGCGATTCTGGGGCCGCTCGAAGCGCGGCTGGCGCGGCCCGATTTAATGATTCTGGCGGGGCTCAACGAGGCCACCTGGCCCGCCGAGCCGCCGGGCGATCCGTGGATGTCGCGCCCGATGCGCCAGCAGTTCGGCCTGCCCGCGCTGGAGCGGCGCATTGGCCTGTCGGCCCATGATTTCGTGCAAGCCGCGATGGCCCCCTCGGTGATCTTCTCCCGCGCCGATCGGGTGGAGGGCACGCCGACGGTGCCGTCGCGCTGGCTGCAACGGCTCGATGTGCTGCTGGCGGGGCAGGGGCACAAGCT
>NZ_LAJY01000370.1 GCF_000963705.1 Elstera litoralis
CGCGGTTGGTCGGCGGGGTGCTGACGCTGGAGGAAGCGCGCATCGCGGGCTTTGCCGGTGCCGACCCGATCACCCTCGGCGGCACGCTCGATGCCGCGACCGGCCCGGCGAACCTTGCCCTGAAAGCCAGCGGTTCGATTGCCGATCTTGCCCGCAGCGCCGATTTGCTGCGCCTCCCCATCCCCTTGCGCCCCGGCGTCGCGGGCCGGTTTACGCTCGCCGTAACCGGGCCGATATCGAAAGCCGAACTGGCGCTGTCGGCGGGCCTTGGCGGGCTCGAAACCCAATGGGGCGGCGCTTGGTCGCCGCTCGCGGGCACAGCGTTGCTCGATCTGGAGGCGCACGGCCCCTCGCAAGCCCAGCTTTTGCGCGATCTCACCTTCGGCCTTGCGGCGGAGGGCGACGGGCCGGTGAAGCTCACCGCTCGGCTCGATTTGAACCGCGACCGAATCGCGGTGGAAAGCGCCGCCCTGCGCCTGCCCGATTTGGCGGCGGACGCGCGCGGCAGTCTCGCGTTTCCCGTCAAGGACGAGCCGTGGAAGCTGAGCGGCGGTATCGGCGTTTCCGTGTTCCGGCCCACCCAATGGCGCAATAGTTCCCTGCCGTCGGGCCGCTTGGCCGATGCGTTGCTGCTGCCGCTCGACCTCGACCTCGCCCTGCGCATCGGCTTATTGGAGCAAGCGCCCTATTCCCTGAGCGATGTCGCTGGGCGGTTGCGCTTCACCGAGGGCCGCTGGCGCTTCGACGAGGGCAGCGCCAAACTCTACGAGGGGGCGCTCGCGCTCGCCGGCACGCTTGCCTTTGGCGAGGCCGAACCGCTGCTGACCGTTACGCTGGATTTGAAAGATGCCGACCTCGGCCGCGCCACCGCCGCCCTGTTCGACGAGCCGGATGCCGAGGGCAAACTGGCGCTCAAGGGCGTGCTAACCGCAAAGCCGCTGACCTTAAAAGACCTGCCAATCGCCTTGCAGGAACCCTGGACTTCAGCTTGGGCGCGGGGCATTTCGGCGGGATCGATCCGAAAACCCTGGGCCAGGCCCTCGCCCCGGCAACCGACACCGACCCGGCCCGGAGCGCCGAGCGCGGCCTTGCCCTCTCCCATGCCTTCGCGGGGGGCGAGATGGGGTTCAGCGGCGGCAAAGGCACGATCGCTATCGCCAACGGCAGCACCGAGGGACGGAGTTTTACCCTGACCCTGCCCGAGCTTACGGTCGAGGCCAGCGGCGTTGCCGCCGATCTCGGACCGCTCACCCTGGGCCGGGTTTGGTTCAGCCGCCAAGATGGGGAAACCGCCGTGCTCATCGCCGAACGGCGCGGCGCGGCGTGGCAACGGCGGTTGGAATGGGCTGATAAGCCTTAGACTGTATAGGCTTCCACGCTCTGTTCAATCGCCCCGAACAGGCTTGCCCCCGCCGCGTCCAGCATCTCGATCCGCACCCTATCGCCGAAGCGTAAGAAAGGCGTGCGCGCGCCGCCGTGCAGCAGGGTTTCAACCATGCGCACTTCGGCGATGCAGGAATAGCCCAAGCCACCCTCGGCCACCGGACGGCCCGGCCCGCCGCTGATATCGCGGTTGGAGACCGTGCCGGAGCCGATGATGGTGCCGGCACTGAGGGGCCGGGTTTTGGCCGCATGGGCGATGAGCGTGGGGAAATCGAAGGTCATATCCACCCCGGCATTCGCCTTGCCGAAGGGCTGTCCGTTGAGGCTGACCAACAGCGGCAGATGCAGCTTGCCGCCGTCCCAGGCCGCGCCGAGCGCGTCGGGCGTCACCGCGACCGGCGCAAAGGCGCTCGACGGTTTCGACTGGAAGAAACCGAAACCTTTCGCCAACTCGTTCGGGATGAGATTGCGCAAGGAAACATCGTTCACCAGCATCAGCAGGCGAATGGCTTTGCCCGCCGTCGCCGCATCCGCCCCCATCGGCACGTCATCAAGGATCACGGCGACTTCGCCCTCGAAATCGATACCATAGTCTTCGCGGGCCATCTGGATCGGTTCATGGGGAGAAAGGAACGCGTCCGAGCCGCCCTGATACATGAGGGGATCGGTCCAGAAACTTTCCGGCATGGCCGCGCCGCGCGCCTTACGCACAAGATCCACATGGTTCACATAGGCACTGCCGTCGCACCATTGGTAGGCGCGCGGCAAGGGCGAATGACAGGCGGTTTGATCGAAAGCAAAGCTGCCCGCCGCCGTGCCCGCCTCAAGCTGCCCCCAAAGGGCCTGAAGGCGCGGCGCAGTTTCCGCCCAAGAATCGAACGCAGTTTGCAGCGTGGCGGCGATTCCCGTTGCCGGGACGGCGCGGGTCAGGTCGGTCGAGACCAGGACCAAAGTCCCGTCGCGCCCGCCCGCCCGAAGTGTTGCGAGTTTCATGAAGCCTCCCCCCTTAGTCTTTCTGTCCGGCCCAACTATCGACATAGCCTGCCCATTCGACCGATGCCGCGCCCGCCCCGATATCCAGCGCGTCGCGCGTGTCGATCATGACAGCATACTCATCGGTCGCGGCTTTTGTCTGCTGAAAGGCTTTGCCGAGCGCCTTCGGGTGCGGGCCGTGAGTGAAGCCGCAGGGGTGAAAGCTCATCATGCCGGGATGGATATTATCGCGGCTGAAGAAATCGCCCGCGTGGTAGAACAGCACTTCGTCATAATCGTCATTATTATGGAAGAACGGCACTTTCAGCGCGCCGGGATCGGTTTCGAACAGGCGTGGCGCGAAGGTGCAGACGACGAACCGATCAGCCACGAAGGTGGTGTGGGCCGACGGCGGCAGATGGTAGCGATGGCTCATCAGCGGGCGGATATCGCGCACATTGATGCGCACCGCCGTCAGATTGCCCTTCCAGCCCTTCGCGTCGAGCGGGTTATAGGGGAAGGTGACGGTGGAGAATTGGCCGCGCCGCTTAATGCGCACTTTCCACGTGCCCGGCCCCTGCTGCGCCTTAAACGCCGCATCGATTTTCGGCACGTCCAGCATCGCCGGATCGAAGATCGCGTGCGGGCCGACGATGCCCTTATCGGGCAGCTTATAGGAGGAATTGGTCGCCTCGATCAGCAGGGCCGAAAAATGCTGCGCCCCTTCCAGCCGCCACATGGTGCCGCGCGGTAGCACGATATAATCGCCCGCTTCAATCGCCAGATGGCCATAGTCGCAGAACAGCTCCGCCGTGCCGGTATGGACGAAGATCAAATCATCGCCGTCGCCATTGCGGACGAGATGATCCATCCGCTCCGGCGCGCGCCAGAAGCGCAAGCGCGCGTGACTGTTAAACAGAACCTCCGGCGCTTCGAACGGGCAGGGTTCGGTCGCCGTCAGCCGCGAAAGATCGAAGGCGCGCGGGCGCAACGGGCCTTCCCAATCGGTCCAGCCGGTCGGCGGGTTGGCGTGGTACATATGAGTGGCGGGGCCGAAGAACCCATCCCGGCCCAATTCCCGCTCATAGGTGCCTTCGGGCAGGTCGCAGTGCGCCTGCCGCGAGGCTTCCCCCTCGATATGGGGAAAGTCGAATGCCGTCTTCATTTAGATCACGCCCCGGCGGATTTGGTCGAGTTCGATGGATTCGAACAGGGCGCGGAAATTGCCCTCGCCGAAGCCTTCGTCGCCCTTGCGCTGAATGATTTCGAAGAAGATCGGGCCGATCACCGTATCAGTGAAAATTTGCAGCAGAATGCCGCCGTCCTCGGTCGGCGCGCCGTCGATCAGAATCCGGTCCTTCTTCAGGCGCTCGGCGTCTTCATCATGGTAGGGCAGCCGATTGCCGATGAGTTCGTAATAGCTCTCCGGCGTATCCATGAACTTCACGTTTTTCTTCTGAAGCGCCTCGACGGTCTCATAAATATCATCGGTCGCGAGCGCGATATGCTGAATGCCTTCGCCGTTGTACGCGCGCAAATATTCTTCGATCTGGCTCTTATCGTCCGAGCTTTCGTTGATCGGAATGCGGATTTTACCGCAGGGGCTGGTCATGGCTTTCGACACAAGCCCCGTTACCTTGCCTTCGATGTCGAAGTAGCGAATTTCGCGGAAGTTAAACAGGCGCTCGTAGAAGGTCGACCATTCGGTCATCCGCCCGCGATGGACGTTATGGGTGAGGTGATCGATCTGCGTCAGCCCAACGCCGAAGGGTGCCGGCTCCGCCCCCGGCAGCGGCACGAAATCCACGTCGTAAATCGTGCTGGGGCCGTAGCGGTCCACGAGGTAAATCAAACTGCCGCCGATGCCCTGAATGGCGGGGATATTCAGCTCCATCGGCCCTACCGCGCCGGTGAACACCTTCGCGCCTAGGCTTTCGGCGCGGCGCACGGCATAGGCAGCGTCCTTCACGCGAAACGCCATCGCGCAGGCCGAGGGGCCGTGAACGCGGGCGAAGGATTGGGCGAAGCTTTCGGGTTCGGCATTCAGAATGAAATTCACGTCGCCCTGTTTAAACAGCAGCACGTTTTTGGAGCGATGTTTTGCCACCGCCTTGAAGCCGAGGCGGGTGAAAAGCGCCTCTAACTGCGCCGGGTCCGCCGCCGTATATTCGACGAACTCGAAACCATCGGTCCCCATTGGGTTGATCTCGGTAATTTCGCTCATGTCGTGCCCCTCTCTCGTGTTATTAAATTGCCGCCTGCGGCAGATTGCGTTGCGTTCCCATCTGGGAAACAATGGCTAAACCTGATATTAGTTTCATAAGAAACAGATCGCAAGTAGGATGGGAGAGGCGATGGTGCGTAACCCCGTGGAGACGCCGCTTAATTTGGAGCGGTTCATGCCCTATCGATTGAGCGTGCTCAGC
>NZ_LAJY01000371.1 GCF_000963705.1 Elstera litoralis
GGGTTCCGGCTCGTACTCCGCCTCGATCTCGGGTTCCGGCTCGGGCTCGGGTTCCGGTTCGGGTGGGGGGGGGCGGCGGCGGCACGTAATCGAAGGAGCGGTCGAACAAATATTTGCGCGGCCCTACCGGAGCTTTCGGCTCGGGTTCCGATAGAGCTTCTGGCGCTGCCTCGGCATCGTCTTCGAAGCTCACCGTATCCTCGTCGGACCCATCGAAGAACGCATCGCTTATCGGCGCGTCGGCCTTGAACTCGGCGGCGTCTTCGGTTTCACCGCTCTCAAACGCCTCGTCACCGAACGAAATCGACAGGCCTTCGTCGGTCGCCGATTGGTGCGCGAGGGGTTCTAGTTCTGGATCTGGCGAGCGCAAATCGGCGAAAGGATCGGAGGGCGCGGCCTTCATTGGCAAGTCCGCCTCGGCATCTGTCCCCGATAAATCCGCATCGAAGGACGGCAATGCGTCCGTCAAGCTCTCGTCATCCCCGCCAAAATCCATTGGCGCATCCAGAGCCGCAAGTGCCGCATCCGGTGCGGCGGCTTTTGGGAGAGGGGCGTCGTCCGTTTGAGGTTCGGCAGAATCCCACGCCGCAAGATCAAAATCATCTCCGGCACCCAGATCGCTGTCCGGGGTTTTGGGTTTGGCAGCTTCTGCAGCCGTTCCCTCGGTCGACAGAACCGCATCCTCCCCATCCAGGAAGGTAAAGTCGAGCGCGTCGAAGTCCATGCCGTCGCCGCCGACAATCGAGTCGGCCGCAGCGTCAGGAGCAGAGGGGGGCAGGGGTGAGACCATGACTGCGCCTGTCTAGAGGACCAATTAGTAGATCAGCTCGTCACCGCCCTTATCCGCGATGACGATTTCACCACGGGCGGCCAGGTCTTTGGCCATTTGAACCATATACATTTGCGCTTCATCCACGTCGCGCAGACGCACAGGCCCCATCGACGCCATATCTTCCCGCAACAGCTTGGCCGCGCGTTCGGACATATTGCTGAAGAACATATCGCGCAGGGTTTCGGAAGCCCCCTTTAGCGCCATACCCAGCTTGTCTTTTTCAGTCGCGCGCAGCAGCGTTTGAATCCCGCCGCTATCAAGACGGCTGAGGTCTTCGAAGGTAAACATCAAGGCTTTGATGCGTTCCGCCGAATCCTTATTCCGCTCTTCCAGCGAGGTCATAAAGCGCTGTTCGGTATTGCGGTCGAGATTATTGAAAATATCCG
>NZ_LAJY01000372.1 GCF_000963705.1 Elstera litoralis
GTATTCCGCTCGCTTCAGGCGCACCCCGGCGGGTATGATGGCGCGATATAGAATCGCACAAAAGTTGCGAATCTGAGGGATAGATCGAGCGAATGCGCATTTTAAAATATCTCGGGCTTCTCATCCTCGTGGCAGCCGTGGGCGGCGGGGGCTATTGGGCTTATCGCACCTATTACAAACCGAAAGCTGCGATCCCCCCCGGCATCATTGGCAGCAATGGCCGCATCGAGGCGAATGAAACCGACCTCAGCGCGAAGTTTGCCGGGCGCTTGGTGGAGGTTCTGGTTCAAGAAGGCGATATGGTGAAAGCGGGCGATGTGGTCGCCCGAATCGATACCGCCGATCTGGAAGCCGCCTTGCGCGCGGCGGAGGCCAATGTGCGCCAAGCCGAAAAGGCCGAAGCCGAGGCCAATGCGCAAATCACCTTACGCAAAAGCGAACTCACCCTTGCCGATCAAGAGTTAGATCGGGCCGTGGCGTTAATCGCCAAAGGTAATGTAACGCAGCAGCGCGTCGATCAAACCCGCAATCAGCGCCGCACCGCTGCCGCCGCGTTAGAGGCTGCGCGCAGCCGCGTCGATGCTAGCCACGAGGCCATCAGCGCCGCCCGCGCCGAGGCGGACCGACTGCGGACACAGGTCGGCGACGGTGTGCTGAAGTCCCCCGTCTCGGGCCGGGTGCTCTACCGGCTGGCCGAACCCGGCGAAGTGCTGGCGGGCGGCGGCAAAGTGCTGACCCTGCTCGATCTTTCCAGCGTGTATATGACGCTGTTCCTGCCCACCACGGAAACCGGGATTCTGGCGATGGGGGCGGAAGGGCGGATTGTGCTGGACGCGCTGCCAGACCGCGCCATTCCCGCCAATGTCTCCTTCATTTCCGCCCGGGCGCAGTTTACGCCGCGCCAGGTGGAAACCAAGAGCGAGCGCGACCGGATGATGTACCGCATCAAAATCCGGGTGCCGGAAGCCCTGGTGCAGCAATATCTTGAGTATGTGAAAACCGGCCTCACCGGCATGGGTTACGTGAAGCTCGACCCGAAAGCCGTCTGGCCAGCGTGGCTTCAGTCCGATCTAACCCAGCCCGCCGGGTCGTGACCCCATCGCTATGACCACCGCCGTTCAGCTTGAAGGCGTCGCGCACCGATACGGCAAAACGGTAGGGTTGGACGCCGTGTCGCTGGCCCTGCCGGAAGCCCAAACTTTCGGGCTGATCGGGCCGGACGGCGTGGGTAAATCCACCCTGCTCGCCCTCATCGCCGGGGCCAAGAAGGTGCAAACCGGCAGCGTGACCGTGCTCGGGGCCGATATGCGCGCAAGCCGCGCCCGCACCGAGGTTCAGCCGCGCATCGCCTATATGCCCCAGGGGTTGGGGAAGAATCTCTATCCCGATATCAGCGTGCGCGAGCATCTGGAGTTCTTCGGCAAGCTCTTCGGCCTGAGTTCCGCCCAGCGCTCCGAACGCGCCGTGGCCTTGCTCGCGGGAACCGGCCTAACCGCTTTTGCCGACCGGGCGATGGGGAAACTGTCGGGCGGCATGAAGCAAAAGCTTGGCCTGTGCTGCGCGCTGATCCACGATCCCGATCTCCTCATTCTCGACGAGCCGACCACGGGGGTCGACCCGCTCTCGCGCCGCCAATTCTGGGAATTGGTCACGCGCCTGCGCGAAAACCGCCCGCGCATGAGCGTGATCGTCGCCACCTCCTACATGGATGAAGCCGAGCAGTTCGATCAGGTGGCCGCCCTGTACGGCGGGCGCTTGCTTGCCTGCGCGGCACCGGCTGCGCTGAAAACCCAAACCGGCTGCACGAGCCTGGAAGACGCCTTCATCGCCCTACTGCCCGAGGCGGCAAAACGCGGCCATGTTCGGCCCGTAAAGCCGCCTGCGCCGGAGGCAAACGGCCACCCGCCCGTGATCGAAGCGCGCGGGTTGACGCGGACCTTCGACGATTTCACCGCTGTCGATCATGTGGATTTCTCGATTCAGCGCGGCGAGATTTTCGGCTTTCTCGGCTCCAACGGCTGCGGCAAAAGCACGACGATGAAGATGCTGACCGGCCTGCTGCCCAGCACCTCCGGCGAAGCCTTTATGCTGGGCAAGCCCGTCGATCCCACCGATCTCGGCGCGCGGCGGCAAGTTGGGTATATGTCCCAGGCGTTTTCGCTCTATGGCGAGCTGACCGTGCGGCAGAACCTGCGCCTGCACTCCAAAATCTTCCGTCTGCCTGCCGAGGCCGCCGCAAAGCGCGAGGCCGATTTAATCGCCCGCTTCGGCCTCGCCCCCTATCTCGACGATCTCTCCGCCGATCTGCCCCTGGGCGTGCGTCAGCGCCTCTCGCTCGCGGTTGCCATTCTGCACGAACCAGAAGTGCTGATTCTCGATGAGCCGACCTCCGGCGTCGATCCCGTTGCCCGCGACGGCTTTTGGCAGGAGCTTTTCACCCTATCGCGCGAGCAGGGGGTGACGATCTTCGTCTCCACCCATTTCATGAACGAGGCCGCGCGCTGCGACCGTATCGCCTTTATGCACGCGGGCCGCGTGCTCGCCATCGGCACGCCGGACGCGCTTGAAAAAGCCAGCGGCACCGCCAACCTCGATGAAGCCTTTATCGACGCGATGGAGGAAGCCCTCGGCCCGCAGACCGCGACCGAGGTGCCCTTCCCCGACCCACTCCCCCCTCAGGGCCGCCC
>NZ_LAJY01000373.1 GCF_000963705.1 Elstera litoralis
GATAGCGCTATGCATCAGAGAATCAGTGTGCGCGGCGCGCGCGAGCATAATCTGAAGAATATCGACGTGGATATTCCGCGCGATAGTCTTACCGTTATCACCGGCCTGTCGGGCTCGGGGAAATCTTCCCTGGCCTTCGACACGATCTATGCCGAAGGGCAAAGGCGCTACGTCGAGAGTCTCTCGGCCTATGCGCGTCAGTTTCTGGAACTGATGTCAAAGCCCGACGTGGATTTGATCGAAGGCCTCTCGCCCGCCATCTCCATCGAGCAAAAAACCACCAGCCGCAACCCGCGCTCCACGGTGGGCACGGTGACGGAGATTTACGATTATCTCCGGCTGCTGTTCGCGCGCGTCGGCGTGCCCTATTCGCCCGCAACGGGCCTGCCGATTGAAAGCCAAACGATTAGCCAGATGGTCGATCGGATTTTGGCGATGCCGGAGGGCACCCGCCTCTATCTGCTCGCCCCGGTCGTGCGCGGGCGCAAGGGCGAATATAAGAAGGAAATGCTCGACTATCAAAAACGCGGCTTCCAGCGCGTGAAGGTCGATGGCGAACTCTATGATTTAGATGCGGTTCCGGCGCTCAATAAGAAATTGAAGCACGATATCGAAGTTGTAGTCGATCGTATCGTCGTGCGCCCGGATCAGGAGGATTTGGCGACCCGCCTCGCCGATTCCATCGAAACCGCGCTGGAATTGGCCGATGGGATTCTCTACGCCGAGAATGCCGAAGACCAAAGCCGCACCGTATTTTCGGCGAAATTCGCCTGCCCGGTGTCGGGCTTCACCATCGATGAGATTGAACCGCGCCTGTTTTCCTTCAACAATCCGTTCGGGGCTTGCCCAACCTGCGACGGTTTGGGCGTGAAGATGCAGTTCGAAGCGGCGCTGGTTATCCCGGACGATGGCTTGACGCTCAGCACCGGGGCGGTCGCGCCCTGGGCGAACTCAACCTCGCAATATTACGCGCAAACGCTGGAAAGCCTCGCCCGGCACTTTAAGGTATCGCTCGCAACCCCTTGGCGGGACTTACCCCAGGAGATGCGCGATACCATCCTGCACGGCAGCGGCAAAACCGCCATTCCCTTGCGCTTTTCCGACGGCAACCGCTCCTACGAGACCAATAAACCCTTCGAAGGCTTGCTGCCCAATCTGGAACGGCGCTGGAAGGAAACCGAAAGCGCCTGGGTTCGGGAGGAGTTGGAGCGCTACCAGGGCTCGCAGCCCTGCGAAACCTGTCACGGCTATCGCCTGAAGCCGGAAGCGCTGGCGGTAAAAATCCACGAACGCCACGTCGGCGAAATCACCGCCCTCTCGATTGCCGAGGCCGGGCGCTGGTTCAACGACTTGGAGCCGCATCTCACCGCCAAACAGCAAGAGATCGCGGCGCGGATTCTGCGCGAGATCAAGGACCGGCTCGGGTTCCTCAACAATGTCGGGCTGGAATATCTCACCCTCTCGCGCAACTCCGGCACGCTCTCCGGCGGGGAAAGCCAGCGCATTCGTTTGGCCTCACAAATCGGCTCGGGGCTGACCGGCGTACTCTATGTGCTGGACGAACCCTCCATCGGCCTGCACCAGCGCGATAACGATCGGCTGCTGGCGACCCTGCGCCGCTTGCGCGACCTCGGGAATACCGTCATCGTCGTCGAGCATGATGAAGACGCGATTCGGGCCGCCGATTATCTTATCGATATGGGGCCGGGCGCGGGGGTCCACGGCGGCGAAGTGATTGCCGCTGGAACCCCCGCCGAGGTGATGGCGAACGCGAATAGCACGACCGGCCAATATCTTGCCGGCCATCGCCGCATTGAAATCCCCAGCACCCGCCGCCCCGGCCATAAGGGGCAGAAGCTGGTGGTGCGCGGGGCGCGCGGCAATAATTTGCAGAATGTGACGGCGGAAATCCCGCTCGGCACCTTCACCTGCATCACCGGCGTCTCGGGCGGCGGTAAATCGACGCTGATTATCGAAACGCTCTATAAGGCCTTGGCGCGCAAACTGAATGGCGCGCGCGACCTGCCCGCCGACCATGACGGCGTCGATGGGCTCGAATTCATCGATAAGATCGTCGAGATCGACCAATCCCCCATCGGGCGCACGCCGCGCTCCAACCCCGCCACCTACACGGGGGCCTTCACGCCGATCCGCGACTGGTTCGCCGGGCTGCCGGAAGCGAAATCAAGGGGGTACGGGCCGGGGCGCTTCAGCTTCAACGTCAAGGGCGGGCGCTGCGAGGCATGCCAGGGCGACGGGCTGATTAAGATCGAAATGCATTTCCTGCCCGATATTTACGTGCAGTGCGACTCGTGCAAGGGCCAGCGCTATAACCGCGAAACGCTGGATGTGCGCTTCCGGGGAAAATCCATCGCCGATGTTCTGTCGATGACGGTGGAGGAAGGCGCGGAGTTTTTCAAAGCCGTCCCCTCGGTGCGCGATAAGATGACGACCCTGGAGCGCGTTGGCCTCGGGTATGTCCAGATCGGCCAGCAGGCGACCACGCTTTCCGGCGGCGAAGCCCAGCGGGTGAAACTCTCCAAGGAGCTTTCCCGCCGCTCGACCGGGCGCACGCTGTATATTTTGGACGAACCGACCACGGGTCTGCACTTCGAAGACGTACGGAAACTCTTGGAAGTGCTGCAAGCTTTGGTCGACCAAGGCAATAGCGTGTTGGTGATCGAACATAATTTGGAGGTCATCAAAACTGCCGATTGGATTCTCGATCTCGGGCCGGAGGGTGGTTCAGGCGGCGGGCGCATCGTCGCCCAAGGCACGCCGGAACAGGTGGCTGAAGTGGCCGAAAGCTATACGGGCCATTATCTGAAGCCGTATCTGACGGCGAAGCTCGCGAAGAAAAAGCGGGCTTAACCGTCAGGCATCCTGCGCACGGATCGTTTTACCGGCGGGGAGCGCTTATGTTTGAAGGTATCCCGGCAAGCTCGGGGTAAAAACAGGGATGACCCGACGCGCTAGCGCCGCTAGGCTGCGGTCAGGTTTATCCGGGTGCGCGGAGCAGAGATATGCAATTTGCTTATGGACTAGACG
>NZ_LAJY01000374.1 GCF_000963705.1 Elstera litoralis
CCATCCCTATTCTAGTTTGGATGCGGCAATCAAGCGCTGTGCGCTGCCCGTTCAGGCGGCAATCTGGATGATCCTTGCCGGGATGGTGTTTTCCACGATGGGCCTGCTGATCCGGGTGACGACGGTGGACCTGCATCCGTTCCAAGTGGCCTTTGTGCGGATCGCCGTGGGGATTCCGTTGCTGGTGCCGATTGTGATGCGGCAAGGCTGGATTATTCTGCGCACTAATAACCTCCCGGCCTATGCGTTGCGGACGGTTTTTAGCGTCGCCGGGCTTTTGGGCGGCTTCTATGCCACGGCCCATCTGCCTTTGGCCGATAGTGTTTCCTTCAGTTTTACCGCGCCGCTGTTCGTAACCCTGGGCGCGGCGCTGTTCTTGGGCGAAGTGCTGCGCCTGCGCCGGATTGCCGCGCTGGCGGTGGGGTTCATCGGCGTTCTGGTCATCTTGCGGCCGGGGCAAGTGCCGCTCAGTCTCGATATGATGGTGGCGCTGGGGGCGGCGGCGGCCTCGGCAGGGTCAATTCTGACGGTGAAGCGCCTCTCGGCAACGGAATCCTCGATGACTATCGTCGCCTATCTCTCGCTGCTGACGGCCCCGATTGTGCTCATCCCTGCGCTCTATGTCTGGCAGTCGCCGAGCCCAACCATGTGGGCGGTGATGATCCTCATTGGTGTTCTGGGAACCCTCGGCCAGATCGCCGTGACCCGCTCCTATAGTTTGGTCGACGCCTCGATGGTGATGCCCTTCGACTATCTGCGCCTGCCGTTTACGGCGGTGCTGGCCTATCTGGTGTTTTTCGAAATCCCCGATGTACTGACCTTTGTCGGGGCCGGGATTATTGCTGTCTCCACCTGTTATATCGCGTGGCGTGAATCCGTTCTGGCGCGACGGTCTGCCCGGAGCTAATCCCGCCGCAGCTTCTCCAGCATTGTCTGCGCCGCCGCGCGGTGACTGTCTTTGATTGCCTCCGCGGCAAGCCGGATCGCCGCGAGCAAGACCGCAAAATCATCGCCATAGCCGAGCCCGGCGATCCAATCGGGCACGGTATCGATGGGGAGGATGAAATAGGCGAGCGCTGCGGTGAGGCCGATTTTCACCTTGCGCGGGGTTTTCGGGTCGCGGCTGGCATACCAGGCCGCGAGCAAATCTTCGGCGAAGGGAAGGCGGCTGGCGAGGCGGCGCAGCTTGGGCCAGAAACCGGCATCGACCATCCGCGCCTGATGCTGCGCCTCGTCGGCGGTTTGCGGCACAATTGGAACGGGTAGATTGCGAAACTCGACCTCAACCATCTCTGCCTCTCCTCGAGCGTCGTGCGTAAAATAGGACGCAAGACGCTCTCGCTATTTTTTGCCCTCGCCGGGCAGGCGCATCCGCGCCCTTGGCCGCCGCCGCAGTGGCGGCTTTCTAAAGCTGCGGCCAATTAATAGGTCGCAGCTTTAGCGCTCGCTCCATTGGTCGCAGGTAAGCTCTCTTGCCTTCGAACACAAGCGCCTGCTATTGCCTCTTCCGCAAATTCCTTTTTTGGCCTGGATGGAAAAGATGGACCTGTCGAAAATCAGCATCGGCCCGAACCCGCCCGACGATGTGCACGTCATCATCGAAAACCCGCGCGGTCTGCCGCCGGTGAAATATGAGATCGATAAGGACAGCGGCGCGCTGTTCGTCGATCGCTTCGTGCATACCTCGATGGTGTACCCGGTGAACTACGGCTTCATCCCGCATACGCTCAGCGGCGACGGCGACCCCGTCGATATCATGGTCGTCACCGATCATGCGGTGGTGCCCGGCTGCGTCATCCGCGCCCGTCCCGTTGGCGTGCTGCTGATGGAAGACGAAAGCGGCGTCGATGAAAAAATCCTCGCGGTTCCGGCAACGAAACTGTGGCCCGCCTATAAGGATGTCGAAGCCTATACCGACCTGCCGGAAATCCTGATCGACCAGATCTCGCATTTCTTCACGCACTATAAGGACCTTGAAAAAGGCAAGTGGGTGAAGGTGCTGGGCTGGGACGGCCCCGAAAAGGCCAAGGAACTGATTCTCGCTGGCATTGAGACCGCGAAGAAGAAATAGGCTCTAAGGCCTGAAGAGATACGTCTCTTCAGGCCTTAGCAAGCGCGACTGCGCGCCCGAGCTTATGCGAGGAAAAGCCCCAGCGGGGACTGAGCGCAAAAAAAACCGGGAGCGGGGGATTACGAAATTCCGCGCTCCCGTTTGATTTTATCCCAGGCGGTATTGATCGACGCCAAGGTTTCGGTGGCAAGGCCGATGGCTTCCGCCGGTAGCCCTTCGGCCATCAACCGGTCCGGGTGGTGCTCCTTCACGAGGCGCAGATAGGCGGCCTTCAGATCGGCGTCGGACGCGGTCGGGGCCATCTCCAAAATTCCATAGGGATCGTCCAAACTCGCGGCAAGCCCCAGGTGGCGCTGAAGCACCCCTCGGAACGCGGTTCCCTCGAAGCCGAAAATCGCGGCGACCTGCTGGAGATAGGCGATTTCCGCCGGGTGAATCGCATGGTCGGCGCGGGCGATGGTGGCAAGCCCGCCCAAAAGCTCTTCCAGAACGGGGGAGCCCGGCACGAAGAGCGCGGCGATTTGGCGGGCGTAGGTTTCAAAGCCCGCCGTATCTTTCCGCGCGAGGTCGAAAACCCGGCGGGCGTTTTTCCGCCTCCTCCGGTGACACGGTGAAGATTTTCCGGAACGCGGTTACTTCGGGGGGCGTTACTTCGCCATCGGCCTTGGCCATTTTGGCGGACAGCGCGATAACGCCGATGGTGAAGGCGATGGATTTCACCGCTTGCTCAGGCGGCGGCAAGGGTTTTTCGGTGGTGAGCGTTTGATAGGCTTCGCCAACATACTCGCGAATCAGCCCGCCCAACGGCCCTCCCAAAAGCCAGCCGACCCCTGCTAGTAAGGCGCTTACCGTCATCAAATCCAATTGCGTGCCTCCGTCCTGCGCTTTTTCCACCTGCGCTTTTTGCAAGGCACCTTAGCGCCCCGAAACATCTTCGTCACCCCATCTGGCTGCCGAAACCCTTGACGGAAACGTCAGGCGAGGTTACCTATGTAGTCAGCAAAAATGCTGCGCTGCAATATAGCGCTTTCTCAGGAATATCTGGGATTTTGGCTTTTTTCAGGCTGTTACAACGGCACTGCAAGAAAAGAGCCTTGGGAGAAAACGATCCGTAACCGGACCTATGCAATCCTGCCTTTCGGGGCTGGGCGAGGAGGGTATTATGGGTCACTTTCGGAAACTTGGACCGAGCGACGCCTCGGCAATGGCGGCGCATCTGTGCCGCCTACCGGCATCGGACCGTCGCTTGCGCTTTCACAGCACGGTGAGTTCCGAGTGGATCGAAAAACGCTATGCGGGGCTCGATTGGACGCGCACGGTGTCGGTGGGTGTCTTCGAAGAGGGCACGCTGCGCGGCTTCGTCGAACTCGCGTTTGATTCGCCCCTGCCTTCGCCGGATGCGCGGGCCGAGCTTGCTATTTCCATCGAACCCGAATTTCAGCGCGCGGGCCTGGGGCGCGAGTTAACGGCGCGGGCGGTGACGATTGCCCGCAATCGCGGCGCGCAACGCCTCACCATGCTGTGCCTGCCGGAGAATCTGCCGATGCGCCGGATTGCGAAACGCTTGATGGGCGTGATGCATCAGGAAGACGGCACCGTGGAAGCCGATCTCGATCTGACGGCGGCAACGCCGCTCTCCTATTGGCTCGAAGCCGTGCAGGATACGGCGGATGCGGTGACGGGCGGGCTGGAGTTCTGGCCCCGGATGTTGCGCCCGTTCAAACGGCCACAACCGGCGGAACAAGGCGCGTAAATCGTTCCCCCCTCTTGCGTTCCCGCGCCGCGCGCGCCACCTTGGAACGGTGTTAACTGAACCAGTGAGGGGCGTGCTGCGCGATGATTGATCTCTACTATTGGCCCACGCCGAACGGCCATAAAATCACCCTGTTTCTCGAAGAAGCCGGGCTTGAGTACCAGATTAAGCCGATCAATATCGGCAAGGGCGATCAGTTCGACCCGGGGTTCCTCAAGATCGGCCCGAATAACCGCATGCCGGTGATTGTCGATAACGCTCCCGCCGATGGCGGTGCGCCGGTCTCGGTGTTTGAATCGGGGGCGATTCTGCTCTATCTCGCCGAGAAGACCGAA
>NZ_LAJY01000375.1 GCF_000963705.1 Elstera litoralis
CAGTCGGGTGCCACCCAGACCGGCCAACAGCCGCCCGCCCGTAGTTAAAAACACCCCTCGCCCGCTTCCCGCAGGAGCCTTCGATGAACCTCTCCGAACTCTGCATCCGGCGCCCGGTGATGACAACGCTGATGATGGCAGCGCTGTGCATTCTCGGAATCGCGGGCTTCAAGCAAATGCCCGTGGCGGCTCTACCGAAGGTGGATTTTCCAACCATCGTCGTGAGCGCCAATCTGCCGGGGGCGAGCCCGGAAACGATGGGCGCCTCGGTGGCAACGCCGCTGGAGCGGGAATTCTCCAATATCGGCGGGATCACCTCGATCACCTCGACCAGCACCCTCGGCAGTACTCAGGTGGTGCTGGAGTTCGATTTGAACCGCGACATCGATGCGGCGGCGCTCGACGTACAGTCGGCCCTATCGGTCGCAACCCGGCGCTTGCCGCGCGAAATGCCCAACCCGCCCTCCTTCCGCAAAGTTAATCCGGCGGATGAGCCTATTCTGTTCGTGGCCGTCAGCTCCTCGGTGCTGCCCCTCAGCCAAGTGAACGAATATGCCGAAACCATGATGGCGCAGCGGCTCTCCACCATCACCGGCGTCTCCCAAGTTAATATTTTCGGTGGACAGAAATTCGCCGTGCGCGTTCAGGTAAACCCGCAGGCGATGGCCTCGCTGGGCATCAGCATCGACGATGTGCAGCGCAGCATCGTTTCCGCCACCTCGACCACGCCGGTCGGCAGTTTGAACGGCGACAAGCAGACCCTGATTCTCAAAACCTCCGGTCAGCCCGAACTGGCCAAGGATTTCACCCCGCTTGTGGTTGCTTACCGCAATGGCGCGCCGGTGCGGCTGGGCGATATCGCCACCGTCATCGATTCGGTGCAGAACGACCGCGTGGCGAGTTGGTACAATGGCACCCGCTCCATCACCCTCGCCATTCAGCGCCAGCCGGGCGCGAATACCATTGAGGTGGTCGATTCAATCAAGGCGCTGATCCCGGTCTTCCGCGCGCAAATTCCGCCGTCGGTGAGTATCGCTGTGCTGAACGACCGCTCCATTTCGGTGCGCGATTCGATTGCCGATGTGGAGTTTACCTTCGTTCTCACGGTCATTCTGGTCGTGCTGACGATCTTCCTGTTCCTGCGGAAAATCTCGGCAACGCTCATCCCCTCGTTGGCCCTGCCCATGTCGATCATCGGCACGCTGGGAGGCATGTATCTGTGCGGGTTCAGCCTCAATAATATTTCGCTGATGGCCCTAACCCTGGCGGTCGGCTTCGTTGTCGATGACGCCATCGTGATGCTGGAAAATATCGTCCGCTATACCGAAAAAGGCATGTCGCCGATGGAAGCTGCGCTGAAGGGCAGCCGCGAAATCGGCTTTACGATTATCTCGATCACGCTCTCGCTCATCGCGGTTTTTATTCCGGTCCTCTTCATGGGCGGCGTTGTCGGGCGCGTCTTTTTTGAATTTGCCGTGACGATCAGCATGGCCATTCTAGTATCGGGCTTCGTCTCGCTCACGCTGACGCCGATGATGTGCGCGCGCTTCCTGCGCCCGCATCAGCACGGCGAGCGCGAAAATCTGTTCGGGCGGACGCTCGAAGGAGCCTTTCTGGCCCTTCAGAACGGTTACGACGCCAGCCTGCGCCTCGTGCTGCGCCATAAGTTCGTGATGCTGATGTTCACCATCGCACTGACTTTTTTAACGATCCATGAGTTCCGGCAGATTCCGCGCGGCTTCTTCCCTGAAGAAGACAATAGCCTGCTGACGATTTTCACCGAAACCAACCAGGATACCGCCTTCCCGGCGATGGCTGAAAAGCAACAGCAACTTGCCGCCATTGTCGCCGCCGACCCGAATGTCGAAACCGTCAATTCCACGGCGGGTGGCGGCTTTGGTGGGCGCGGCGGCAATACCGGGCAAATGTTCGTCGGCCTGAAACCGAAGGATCAGCGCACGACGCCAGAAATCCGCGCGATCATCACCCAATTGCGCAATAAGTTGCAGGCGGTTCCGGGGATCAATGCCTTCATCAACCCCGTCCAGAACCTGCGCATCGGCGGGAGAAGCTCCAATCTCGCCTATCAATATACGCTGCAAGGCGTGGATACGAATGAGCTTTTCGCCTGGGCACCCCGCCTTGAGGCCGAGTTGCGCCGCATTCCGGGCGTGCAGGATGTCTCCTCGGATTTGCGCATCCGTTCGCCGCAAGCGATGGTGGATATCGACCGGGATAAGGCCGCCTCCCTAGGCGTCGGCATCGATACGCTACGCACCACCCTCTATAGCTATTTCGGCACGCGCCAAGCCTCGACCATCTTTACCTCGGTCAATGATTACGCCGTGATTGTCGAAGCCGACCCGAAGTTCCAAAGCAGCATGAATGGGCTGAACGCCGTTTACGTGCGGGCAGCGAACGGGACAATGATTCCGCTGGAAACCTTCGCCAGTATCAGCCGCTCGGTCGGCCCGCTGTCGGTGAACCACCAGGGGCAGCTCGCCGCCGTTACTCTTTCCTTCGCGCTCAACGAGGGCGTTGCCCTCGGCCAAGTGGTCAATGCGATCAAGGAGATGGAACAGCGCTTGGCCCTGCCGGTGACCATCTCCAGCGCCTTCCAGGGCTCGGCGAAAGTGTTCGAGGATGCCGAACGCGGGCAAGGCATGCTGCTGCTTGTCGCCGTGCTCGCCGTTTATATTATTCTCGGCGTGCTCTACGAAAGCTTCATTCACCCGATCACGATTCTCTCTGGCCTGCCCTCGGCGGCCTTGGGGGCGCTGTGGTCTTTGCAGCTCTTCAATATGGACCTCTCGGTCATCGCCATCATCGGCATTATCATGCTGATCGGCATCGTGAAGAAAAAACGCGATTATGATGATCGACTTCGCCCTAGAGCGGAAACGCGAGGGCGATATGAATGCCGAAAAAGGCATTTACGACGCCTGTATTATCCGCTTCCGCCCGATCATGATGACCACTTTCGCGGCCCTTATGGGCGTGCTGCCCATCGCCCTCGGGCATGGGGCCGGGGCGGAGTTGCGCCGCCCGCTCGGGATTGCCGTCGTCGGCGGGCTGCTGGTCTCGCAACTGCTCACCCTCTACATCACGCCGGTCGTCTATCTCTACTTCGAGCGCCTGTCCGAATGGCTGACGCGTAAGCCGAGCGTGCCGGATGCCGCGATACCGCCGCCGGCACCGGCGGAGTAAAAGGGTCGCTAACGCGATTGTGAGGGCGCTGCCCTCACACTCCCGCCCAAGGGCCGAATGCCCTTAGGGAACCCGCCAAAGAATAAGAAATGGGATTTCAAAGGGCGAAAGCCTTTTGACGAGGGTGCAGGGAGCGGCGCTCCCTGCCTTTTCCTCTACCGCGCGCCGAACTGCAACGCCGCAAGATGCGCGTAGAGTCCGCCTTGCGCAACGAGGCTGTCGTGGGTGCCGCTTTCGATAATCCGGCCTTGGTCCAGAACCAGAATACGGTCGCAACTGACGATCGTGGCGAGGCGATGGGCGATGACGAGGGTAGTGCGCTCCTGCATCAGCCCGTCGAGCGCCTGTTGAACGGCGCGTTCGGACTCGGCGTCCAGCGCGCTGGTGGCTTCATCGAGCAAGAGAAGCGCCGGTTGGCGCAGAATGGCACGGGCGATGGCGATGCGCTGGCGCTGACCGCCGGAGAGGCGCATGCCGCGCTCGCCCAATTGGGTTTCGAACCCCTGCGGCAGCTTACCGATAAACTCGGCGGCGAAGGCGGCTTCGGCGGCCGCGTGCAGCTCGGCGTCGGAGGCATCGGGGCGGCCGTAGCGGATGTTCTCGGCGACGGTTCCCGCGAAAATCACCGGCTCCTGCGCCACAATCGCCATCGCGCCGCGCAGCTCGGCGGGGTCGAGGTCCGTCAGAGCGTGGCCGTCGAAGCGGATGATGCCGCTGTTGGGATCATAGAAGCGCAGCAGCAGTTGCAGCACCGTCGTCTTGCCCGCGCCGCTGGGGCCGACCAGGGCGACGCGCTCGCCGGGGGCGATGGTGAAGCTGATCTGATCGAGCGAAGGCCGATCCGGGCGCGTTGGATAGTGGAAGGAGACCGCCTCAAAGCTCACCGCCCCGCGCACGGGCCTTACAAGGGGCACAGGATGGGCGGGGGCCTGAATGGCGGGCACTGTGCTGGCAAGCTCGATGAGGCGCTCTGACGCCCCTGCGGCGCGCTGTAAATCGCCGATCACTTCCGAAATCGCCCCGACCGCGCCCGCGACCACCGCCGCATAGAAAACGAAGGCCGAGAGATCGCCGGGCGAGAGCGTGCCCGCCAGCACGTCGCGCCCGCCGATCCACAGAATGATACTGATCGCGCCGAAAACCAGCAGAATGACAATCGCGGTCAGATAGGCGCGGGCAATGATGCGCGAACGCGCGGCGGAAAAAGCGGCATCGATGCGGCCTTCGAACTGGCGCTGCTCCATTTTTTCATGGGTGAAGGCCTGCACCGTGCGCACGCCTTGCAGGGCTTCGGTGATTTGCACGCCGACCGCCGCCACTTCGTCCTGTGCCCGGCGCGACAGGTTCCGCACCCGACGACCGATGATGATGATCGGCCCGACAACCAGCGGCACCACCAGAAACACCAGCCCGGTCAGCTTGGCGCTGGTAATCAACAGCATCACCGAGCCGCCCATAAACAGCAGGAAATTCCGCAGGGCGATAGAGAAGGACGAGCCGACGACGCCTTCGATAATCGTGGTATCCGTCGTCAGGCGCGATTGGATTTCCGCCGTCCGCGCCGTGTCGTAAAAGGTTGCATCCAACTGCAAGGCCCGCGCAAACACATCGCGGCGAATATCCGCCACCACCCGTTCGCCGAGCCAGGAGACGAGGTAGAAGCGGCTGAAGGTGGCACCGGCCAGTAGAATAACGACGGCCATCAGCACGAGAACCGCTTTATCGAGCAGCCCGACATCGCCCGAAACAAAGCCTTCATCGACCAAATGCCGCAAGCCAGACCCCAGCGCCAGCACCGTGCTGGCGGCCACGATCAAGGCCAATCCGGCCCCGATCATGTGAAGGCGATAGGGTTTGAGGTACGTCAGCAAAAAGCGCAAGGAGCGCAGACTGCGGCTCCGTTCCCGCTCGTCGGCAGCAGCGGCGGGAAAAGACCTGGGTTGGCGCATAGCCCTTCATCCTAATCGATAGTCGACGGCGTGCGTGCGGCGGCAGCATGGGTACGGCGGCGGTCATAGCAGCCCCGCCTTGGAACAACAACCGGCAGAAAATCGACGCGCAGAAAACCGGCAAGAATCGACATGTGCGCTGGACAGACGGGGGCGCTTCAGGTAGAAGCCTCGCTTCACGAGTTTTGCTGTGCCGGAAACGGCCAACCTGTGCTGCGAGAGCGTCGATGAAAAAGGACATTCACCCCGACTACCATCCCATCACGATTGTGATGACCGATGGCCATACCTACCAAACCCGTTCGACCTACGGGAAGCCGGGGGATACGCTGCGTTTGGAAATCGATCCGACGTCGCACCCGGCCTGGACCGGTGGCCAGCAG
>NZ_LAJY01000376.1 GCF_000963705.1 Elstera litoralis
GGCAATGAGCTGGTGCCGAACTGGCTGGAAACGGTGCGCATCCGCAGCCTGAAATGGACGCGCTTCTACGAAAAGCACGCCGAAGACGCGCGTAAGGTTCGCGAAGATACCGCCGCTTTTGCCGCTGAAGTGACGCTGCCCATCGGCGAATTCCGCGCGATGGTTCAGAAGATCCAAAAGGGCGAACGGGAAGCCAGCCGCGCTAAGAAAGAAATGGTCGAAGCGAACCTGCGCCTCGTCATTTCGATTGCCAAGAAATACACCAATCGCGGCTTGCAGTTCCTCGATCTTATCCAGGAAGGCAATATCGGCCTGATGAAGGCCGTGGATAAGTTCGAATATCGGCGCGGGTATAAATTCTCGACCTATGCGACCTGGTGGATTCGGCAGGCCATCACCCGCTCGATTGCCGACCAAGCCCGCACCATCCGCATTCCCGTGCATATGATCGAAACGATCAATAAGCTGGTGCGCACCTCGCGCCAGATGCTGCACGAAATCGGCCGCGAGCCGACGCCGGAAGAATTGGCCGAAAAGCTGATGATGCCGCTGGAAAAAGTCCGCAAGGTGCTGAAAATCGCCAAAGAGCCGATCTCCCTCGAAACCCCCATCGGGGACGAGGAAGATAGCCACCTGGGCGATTTCATCGAAGACAAGAACGCCGTTCTGCCGCTCGATGCCGCCATTCAGGCGAATTTGCGCGAAACGACGACGCGGATTCTGGCAACCCTCACCCCGCGTGAAGAGCGCGTGCTGCGCATGCGTTTTGGCATTGGCATGAACACCGATCATACGTTGGAAGAGGTCGGCCAGCAGTTCTCGGTGACGCGCGAACGTATCCGCCAGATCGAAGCCAAAGCCCTGCGCAAGCTCAAACACCCGAGCCGCAGCCGCAAATTGCGCAGCTTCCTGGATACCTAATCAGTTCAGTGTAAAAAATCTGCGCATTACAGCAGGGGGCGTTCTTGACGGAACGCCCCTTTTGCTTTCATAACCCTAACCCCGGCATCGCTCGGGGATCGCTGCGGGGGCCTGTAGTTCAGTGGTTAGAACGCGCCGCTCATAACGGTGTTGTCGTCGGTTCAAATCCGGCCGGGCCCACCAGCGGATTTACGCAGAGGCGCTGCCTCTGCACTCCGCTTAAGGGCCGATTGACCCTTAAGAATCCCATTTTTATATTAAAATCAGCATTATAGGATTAGTGATCCACGTTAAAACGGATTTTCAAGGGCAACGCCCTTGAAGCCGGGTTTGGGGGCCGCGCCCCAAGATCGCGCAGCGAAACTTACGCCACCAACCCCGCCACTGGCTCAACCTTCTTCCCCAACACCGCCCCCGCATCCAGCCCCCAGAGCCCCAGCAGCAAGCTGGCATAGACCTGCCGGAAATCCATCGTATGCACGAGATCGTCGTTTTCCAGCCTATCGAGCGCCGGTTGCGTGCCGATGAGCCCGCCGCGCACGCTGCCGCCGGCGAGGAAATGCGGGGCGGCGGTGCCGTGGTCGGTGCCTTTGCTGCCGTTTTCAGCGGGCCTACGGCCGAATTCGGAGTAGGTGAGGACGATCACGCGGTCCCACAGACCGGCGCTTTGCGCGGCATTGCGGAAGGCGGCGAGCGCGCTGGCGAAATCACCTAGCAAGCGGGCGTGTTGGGGGGCTTGGTCGATATGCGTGTCGAAACTGCCCAGCGAGAGTTTGATAACGGGGGCATCGACGCCCGCCGCCAGCAGGCGCAGCGCATCGGCAAACTGCGCGCCCAGGTTGGTTTTGGGGAAATCGGCGGTTAGGCTGGCGGGAACAGTTTTCAGCTTCGCCTGAATATCCTCGCCCGCCACGCGCAAGGTGCCTTGCACGGCGCTGATCTGGTCGAGCACCGGATTGCGGCGCAACTGCTCGGGGATCGAAACGGCAGTGGCGGCTTTGGCGAACGCGCCGGGGTTGCTGAGCGAAACGGCTTTGATCCC
>NZ_LAJY01000377.1 GCF_000963705.1 Elstera litoralis
CGGCACGATCATATGCGGAAAAACAACAATATCCCGCAAAGGAAGAACCGGGTATCGGGCCTCATGGGATTGGGTCATTGAACATTCACCCTAAACGGGTCCTGACAAGCCAGGACTTTACCAAGGTTAAGGTGGCACCCGGCAGGGCCGGGTTCAAGAGACTGTCATAATCAGGGGTGACCCCTGATTATGCACCAGCCCCCGTCTCCGCCTTCTTATCGGCATAGATGTAGAGCGGGGTTGCCCGGCCCTCCACCACTTCCTTATTGATGACGATGCCATCGACATCGACATTGCCCGGCAAATCGAACATCGGCTCCAGCAGAATGCTTTCCATAATGGACCGCAACCCGCGCGCGCCGGTTTTGCGTTCGAGTGCCCGCCGGGCAACCGCCGCCAAAGCGTCTTCGCTGAATTCGAGGCGAACATCTTCCATATCGAAAAGGCGCTGATACTGTTTCAGCAGCGCGTTCTTCGGCTTGGACAGAATTTCCACCAGGGTGGCTTCATCCAGATCATCCAGCGTTGCCACCACGGGCAGACGACCGATGAATTCCGGAATAAGGCCGAACTTCAGCAGATCTTCGGGTTCGACTTCGCGTAGGATTTGCCCCGTGCGGCGCTCGTCCGGGCCGCGCACATCGGCCCCAAAGCCGATAGAGGTGCCTTTGGAGCGCTGCCCGATGATCTTCTCAAGACCGGCAAAGGCCCCGCCGCAGATGAAGAGGATGTTGGTCGTATCGACCTGCAGGAATTCCTGCTGGGGATGCTTGCGCCCACCCTGCGGCGGAACGGAAGCGACCGTGCCTTCCATAATCTTCAGCAGCGCCTGCTGCACGCCTTCGCCCGACACATCGCGCGTGATCGACGGATTATCCGACTTGCGGGAAATCTTATCGACTTCATCGATGTAGACGATGCCGCGCTGCGCCCGTTCGACATTATAGTCGGCCGATTGCAGCAGCTTGAGAATGATGTTTTCGACATCCTCGCCCACGTAACCGGCTTCGGTCAGCGTCGTGGCGTCGGCCATCGTAAACGGCACATCGAGAATGCGCGCCAGCGTTTGCGCCAGCAGCGTTTTACCGCTCCCGGTCGGCCCGACCAGCAGAATATTCGACTTGGCGAGTTCCACGTCGTTATTCTTCTGGGCGTGCGCCAAGCGCTTGTAATGATTATGCACCGCGACCGAAAGCACCCGTTTCGCGTGCTCTTGCCCGATAACGTAATCGTCCAGCACGCCGCGAATTTCGCGTGGCGTCGGCACCCCGTCCCGGCTTTTAACCAAGGTGGTTTTATGCTCTTCACGGATGATATCCATGCAGAGTTCGACGCATTCATCGCAGATGAACACTGTCGGTCCAGCGATCAGCTTGCGCACCTCATGCTGGCTCTTCCCGCAGAAGGAGCAATAAAGC
>NZ_LAJY01000378.1 GCF_000963705.1 Elstera litoralis
GGGCCAGGGTGACGAGGGGCAGGCCGAGCCCGGTCAGCGCGAGCCCTAAGCCGAGCAGCCCATAGACCCGCGCCCCGCTGTCCTGAACGGCCATTGGGCTCTACTTCTTCACGAAGCCTTTTTCCGCCAGATAGGCCGCCGCCACCTGTTTGGCATCCTGGCCTTCGATGGCGATTTTGGCATTGAGGGCACGCAGCGTATCGGCATTCAGCGACGCGAAAACCGGCGCAAGGCTGGTGCGGATGGCGGGATAGGCGGCGAGCACCTCCGCCCGAACCACGGGGGCGGGCTCATAGACGATCTGCGCGCCCTTATTATCTTCCAGCGCGACGAGACCGAGGGCGGAAATGGCGGCATCGGTGCCATAGGCCATTGCGGCATTGACGCCAGAGGTTTTTTCGCCCGCCGCCCGCAGAGTGACGGCGGTATCGCCGCCTGCCAGCACCAGCAGTTGATCGGGCTTCAGGGTAAAGCCGTAGGCGGTTTGGAAGGCCGGGAGGGCCGCCGGGCTTTCGACGAACTCCGCCGAGCCCGCCAGTTTCACCACGCCGCCCTTGGCGACCCAAGCGCCGAACTCTTCCAGCGTCGTCAGCTTATTCGGCCCGGCCACATCCTGCCGAAGCGCAATCGCCCAAGTATTATTCGCCGGGGCCGAGGGCAGCCACACGAGCTTATTCTTTTCGTCGAGGTTGCGGGCACGTTCATACCCTTCCGCCGATTTCTTCCAAACGGGATCGGAATCTTGACTGTGGAAGAAGGCGGCATTGCCCGTGTACTCGGGGTAAATATCGATCTCGCCCGCCAGCAGCGCGCCGCGCGTGATCTTCGTCGGGCCAAGCTGAAGCTTGTTCACGGTCTTAATGCCGTTGGCTTCCAGCGTTTGCTGAATGAGGTTGCCGAGCAGCGTGGCTTCGGCATCGAGCTTCGAGCCAACGCGGACCGGATCGGCGGCATGCGCGCTCGCCATCAGGCCAAAAGCGATCAGGAGCCCTGCCCCTGCTTGAGCGGCACGCTGACGGAGGGGGGAACGCATCGTCATGGCTTATCCTTTCAGGGGGGGGGTGAATAAAATGAGAACATAAACGCCTTTCACGCCACGCATCAAGCGTTTTTGCCCTCCTCCTTTTCGCCCGCACGGTCCTAGGGGTTACAGGCGCACCGGGGGTATGGCCCATCCCTTGCTTCCAAAGAGGTTATGAAACTCCGGGTTTTAGTCATCGATGCGAATGAAACGCGCGCGGCGGGCACGCAAGCTGCCCTGGCCGCCGAGGGCTGCGTCGTGCTGATACCGCCGCCCGCGCCGGTGCCGCCGCTCGCCGATTTGGTTCAAATTTTGCGCCCCGATGCCGTTTTGATCGAGATGGATAATCCCGACCGCGATGCGCTGGAGCAGGCGGAAATCCTTCACCCCGATGCGGGAACGCGCGCCGCGCCGATCCTGCTGTTCGCCCCCGGCGGCGATGAGGAAGCGGTCGCCGAAGCCTTGCGGGCAGGGGTGAGCGCCTACGCGGCCCCTGGGGTGGATTTCGGCAAGGTCAAACCGTTGCTGGACCTTGCCATTGCCCATTTCCGCGCCTTCTCCACCCTAAAGGTGGAGCTTGCGGCGGCACAGCGCTCGCTGGCCGACCGCAAGCATATCGAGCGCGCCAAGGGCATCGTGATGCGCGAGCGCGGCTGCGATGAGGCGGAGGCCTATCGCCATCTACGCCGCCTCGCTATGGATCGCGGGCAACGCCTCAGCGAAATTGCTCAACAAATCATCACCGTCGCCGAACTGCTGTCGAAATAGGCAGCGTTTATGAAGCATTAGGGCCTGAACCCTGACCAACATGCTGCACTGCCGCGAAAAATAGAATTGGCACACGGTTTGCTTAGGAGGGTTCAGGTGTAAGGGGCAATGGCGTCCCGAACCCAACGGACAATGGCGTCCGAAGACCGAGTGATCTCCAAAGCTGGGGGCATTCAGGGCTTCGGGCGCCTTTTTGTTTTTGGAGTTGCCGATGGCATTACTGGCCGATCCTGTTGAACTGTCTCGCCCCGCCGCCCGCGTGGCCGTTAGCCTCGGCTTTATGCCGCTAACGGATTGCGCGCCGCTGATCGTGGCGCAGCAGGAAGGCTATTTTGCCGCCGAAGGGTTGGACGTGAGCCTGTCGCGGGAAGCCTCCTGGGCCAATATCCGCGATAAGGTGCTGGTCGGGGCGCTCGACGGCGCGCAGATGATCGCCCCGATGCCGCTGGCGATGAGCCTGGGGATCGGCACGCTGGTAACGCCAATGGCGACACTGCTGACGCTCTCGGTGCAGGGCAATACGATTACTCTGGCGCAAAACCTGCTCGATACCCTGGGGCCGGAGGCGGCCGGCGAACGCCCGCTCTCCGCCGCCCGGCTGAAGGCGGTACTGCCGGAATTGACGGCGCGGCGCGGTCGCCCACTGACCTTTGCCGGCGTCTTCGGCATTTCCACCCATATGCTGCAACTGCGCGACTGGCTGGCCGCAGGCGGATCGATCCCGATGCCGACCTGCGCGATCAGTCGTCGTGGCCGCCCGCGCAAACCGTGGCGCAGATCGAAGCGGGCAATCTCGATGGTTTCTGCGCAGGCGAGCCCTGGGGCTCCTGGGCCGCCGCGCGCGGCGTCGGGCAGCCGGTGGCGCTCAGTTCCGATATTACGCCGGGCATGCCGGAGAAGGTTTTCGCCGTGCGCGCCGATTTCGCCGCCCGCGCCCCGGCGACGGTTTCGGCGTTGATCCGCGCGCTGGTGAAAGCCGGGGCTTGGTGCGATGCGCCGGCCAATCGGGCCGAGTTGGCCCGCCGCCTCGCCTCCCCCGAACTCCTCGCGCTGCCCGAAGCCGTCATCGCCGCGTCCCTGACCGCCGAGCCGCCGTTCACGTCGCGCTTTCATCAGTTCAGCGGCGCGTGGCAGCGGCCCGACCTGGGGGCCGGGCAAGCGCTGCTGA